>JALWMK010000022.1 GCA_027083925.1 Sedimenticola sp.
CTCGCTAGTGGCATATGCAGGCGCCGCGTTAACTGCGTCACTGGTTAAATGGTATTCATAAGCACCCATAATGATGGGGATACAGATCGGGGCATTGGAATCGGATTATGCCGGAGCAGCGGGATTCGGATTCAGGCACAAAAAAACCAGCTCCAGAGAACCGGTTTTTTGTGATTTGGCGGTGGAAAGGCAACACAAACCGGATGGTGCTGACTATCGGCAACTCTGCTTCGGTTGATTCCTACTGCTGGCACTCTCCAGCCGCCGATGGTAGCCAATATTTGAATACGGAAATCCTCCACGCCCGCCAACAATATCCAGCGCCACGATTGATATGCGCCTTCGTTTGGCTTGACAGCTAATCCAATGCCGTCTTTCCAGCGACAGCAGAATCACCGCAGATCGTACCAGACCCCGCGACCACTGCCGTGTTGATTCAGGGTGCCGCGCTCGACCAGTGCCCGGAAGTGCTGCTTCAGCGTATTGCGACTGGCGCCCGTCAGCTTGATGACTTCGCTCATCGTGACACGGCCATGCTCGCGGGCGAACTCGACAATCTGTAGTGACAGCTCCGGCAGTGCCGCCATGACGATCTTCTCGCGCTCCACCTTCTTCTCAAGGCGTGCGACCTGCTCGGTCAGCGAGCGGAGGAAGAACACCAGCCACGGCTGCCAGTCTGGCGCCTCGGTACGGATCGTTCCCTGCGTCTGGCGCAACGCCAGGTAATAGGCCTCTTTGCTCTGCTCGACCACGCTTTCCAGCGAACTGTACGGCACGTAGGCATATCCCGCTTGCAACAGCAGTAGTGTGGTCAGCACACGGGAAAGGCGCCCGTTGCCGTCCTGGAAGGGATGAATTTCCAGAAACACCACGATGCAGATGGCGATGATCAGCAGTGGATGCAGTTGGCCGGCTTCACGCTCCTGGTTCACCCAGTCCACCAGTTCCGTCATCAGGCGGGGCGTGTCGAACGGGGTGGCCGTCTGAAACACAATACCGATCTTCGCGCCGGTCTCGTCGAAGGCGGCGACGCTGTTCGAGTGGGTCTTGTAGTGACCGCGATGCCGGGCATCCTTCTCGCTGTAACGCAACAGGATCTGGTGCAACTGTTTGATGTGGTTCTCGGTGAACGGGATATCCTGCCAGGACGAGAACACCTGATCCATCACTTCGGCGTAACCGGCCACCTCCTGCTCGTCGCGAGTGTCGAATGACTTGATTTCCAGGTTGGACAGTAGCCGCTCCACCTGGCGATCGGACAGTTTGCTGCCCTCGATACGGGTAGAGGAACCGATACTCTCTATGGTCGCCACGTGCCGCAGGGCCGCCAGGCGATCGGGCGCGAGGGTACCCAGTGCGCGCCAGGCGCCCTTGAATTCGTCGATTCTGGCGATGAGGCTCAGGATCTCCGGGGTGATCTGGAGTGTGTCGGTTCTTAGCATGAACCAATAATACACCCATTTACACCTATTTTCGACATGCATCCATTATTTCACCCAATTACACCCATTTCTGACGCCGCCCAACCAAACTGAGTATTCGACTTGATAACGGGTGTTAATCAGCGTGCAAAACTGCCTGAGCATAAAATCATGGTTATGAGTATTGCCGGTCAAATCACTACACAGATAAACGAAAAACCTCCGGGACAGCCATTTACCAATTCTGGATTTCTACATCTTGGACCTCGTTCATCAATAAACAGAGCATTATCCCGGCTTGTAAATATGAACGTCATAGTACGCATTACGCGTGGTGTGTATGTCCTGCCCAAGCAGAATCGCTTTATCGGCAACGTTATGCCTGATGTACACGATGTATTGAAGGTAATAGCTGAGCAATCTGGTGAGGCAATTCAATTGCATGGGGCTGAAGCTGCTCGACGGCTCAAATTATCATCTCAGGTTCCCGCAATCCCTATATTTTATACAAGTGGTCGATCCCGGCAGATAACCATCGGCAAACTTGCAGTGGCATTGAAACATGCAAATCATCGAAAACTTCAACTGGCCGGGACAGGGGCAGGTCTTGCCCTGGTAGCACTGTGGTTTTTAGGGTCAGGGGAAGTGACCAGCCAGATCGTTGACAGCATCAAGGCGACGTTAACCGATGATGAGTATCAGTTGTTGATTAATGCCGACCTTCCGACATGGATGGCAAAAGCTCTGCATTCGAATTGAATACAAGCATTGAACTGGTTAGTCTATCTCCATGGTGGATATGTACGGGGCTACCGAAAGGTAGTGTCCACCTGCCACCGACCATGTCGGTTCCAGCCGGGCTGGAATACATCAAGAGCACCCGAGAGTAAAAAGCCCTTAACCGGGCTTTTTGCTTATTTGGACAGACATCGACATCTATACCCGTCAGTAAGCGCCGCAGTTTTCCAGATACATTTTGTGACAGCGAAATTGGCAACCGAACCAACCAAGACAAAACCCTATAACCTATTGTTTTTTGCTGGATTACGAAAGCGTAACAACGGCACTTGATGAGTACGCTTCCAAGGGGTGGTCACAGAAAATATCGGCCAGAGAGAGAGCCAGTGAGGGTGAATGTCGGGGTGGAGTGAAATTGGCTCGGTACGCTTGAACCGGTCGAAATCCCCCGGAGTAGCGGGGTTCAGACGCAAAAAAACCAGCTTCAGAGAACCGGTTTTTTTGTAAATTGGCGGAGAGGCAGGGATTCGAACCCTGGGTGGGCTACAAACCCACGCCGGTTTTCAAGACCGGTGCATTCAACCGCTCTGCCACCTCTCCGAAGCTGCCAAAGGATACCGTATTTTTCGGCAAAAACAAGGGCAATTTTCATACCTTTTCGCAACAAACCGGCTGTTCCTGGAATAGGATAAAATCAGGGCTGGATATTCCATTGTTACGGCAGGCCTCCATGCAACTCCGGTTTCCCTCCTCTCTTTCCGCCCGGGACTTTCTGCATCAATACTGGCAGAAAAGGCCCCTGTTGATGCGAAATGCCATACAGGGATATGACTTCGATCTTTCGCCACAGGAGCTGGCAGGTCTTGCCTGTGAAGAGGATGTGGAATCCCGCATGGTGCTGCGCCATGGCGAGAACAGCTGGGAGCTGCGCCACGGGCCGTTTGATGAAACGGTATTCGCCCAGCTGCCGGAAACGAACTGGACCCTGCTGGTTCAGGATGTGGACAAATATATTCCCCATATCGCCGCTCTGATGCAGCCGTTCTATTTTCTTCCCGGCTGGCGTTTTGATGACATCATGATCAGCTATGCCGTTTCCGGCGGATCGGTGGGGCCGCACACGGACACCTATGATGTCTTCCTTATCCAGGCCCAGGGCAAGCGCCAGTGGCAAATTGGCAACAAGTCCTCGTCAGACGCCCTGCTGCCTGATCTTCCCGTACGTATTCTGGCGGAATATGAGCCGGAAGAGGAATGGGTGCTGGAGCCTGGCGATGTACTGTATCTGCCCCCCGGTATGGCCCACTGGGGAATCGCAGAGGACGATGCCTGCATGACCTGGTCTGTGGGGTTGCGTGCCCCTTCAGTGGCGGAAATGCTTGGCAGCTTTACCCAGTACCTCCTCGACCAGGTTCCTGAAGAGCAGCATTTTCACGACCCTGCTCTGGCGCCGCAGGACAGTCCTGCAGAAATCCGCCTCCCTGCCCTGGCCCAGGTGGAGGCGCAGCTAAACACCTGGCTGAATGATGCGGACATGAAACAACGCTGGTTTGGCTGTTTTATGACAGAAATCAAGGAGCATCTGTTCATCGAGCCGCCACAACAACAGCTTTCCCCGGAACAGCTTTTACACGAACTGCAACACACGCGCCTGCAACGCCACCCTTTCAGCCGTTATGCCTGGGCGAGCCGCCCGTCAGGCAGCCTGTACTTGTTTGTATGCGGTGAGGTCTTCGGGCTGCCGGGAAATTGCAAGGCAGGGGTGACGCAGTTGTGTGACCAAGCCAGTTCCGGACGGGCGTTACTGGAAGCCTGCAGGAACAGCGAGGCGTTCCTGCATACGGTTACAGAACTGCTGAATCAAAACTGGCTGGCGTTTCACCATGACTGAAAGCAGCTATTCCATACGCCTGGCACACTGGCCACAGGACAGAGAAGCACTGGCTCTGGTGCGGCAGAAAGTTTTTGTGGAAGAGCAGCAGGTTCCCGTGGAGCTGGAATGGGACGGGCTGGATTCCCGATGTCTGCATATTGTCGCAGAAAATGCCGATGGCAATCCCATTGGCACTGGTCGCCTGCTGCCGGACGGGCATATCGGGCGCATGGCGGTGCTCAGGGAATGGCGCGGCAGGGGCGTGGGAACCACCTTGCTGCAAAGGCTGATGAAAGAAGGCCGGAAACGGAATTTTTCCACCCTGGTGCTGGCCGCACAACTACAGGCCATACCCTTCTACGAAAAAGCGGGGTTCCATGCGGAAGGGGAGATATTTGACGATGCGGGCATTCCCCATCGCAATATGGTTTGGCGCAAATGCTGAGGGGCTATTTCAACCAGCGCTTTTGCAACTCTTCTCGATGCTGGTGCAGCCACTGCAAACCAACCACGATACTGGTGGAGTTGGCACGCAGAAACAGCTGCCCGAATGCCTCCCCAAAGGGCATGACATCCACGCGGATATCCTCTCCTTCTTCATCCAGACCATGAATACCGCCGGCCCCGCTGCTGTCCACCCGGCCACAGTACAGGGAAATCCGCTCGCCACACCAGCCGGGGGTGGTGAAAAAGCGGCCGATAAATTCCATATCGAGCAGCTCGCAGCCGGTTTCCTCCCGGGTTTCCCTGTAGGCTACCATCTCGCTGGACTCGCCTTCTTCACGATAACCGCCTACCGTCTCCAGCAGCCAGGGATCATCCGCATGTCCCAGAGCGCCAATGCGGAATTGCTCGATGAGTACCACCGCGTCGGCCTGGGGATCATAGAGCAACACAGAGACGGCATGCCTGCCTTCCACCCGCTCCCGCTGAACCGCAGGACACCAGCCTCCGGCGAAGCACTCATGCTGCAGGCGAAAGCGTTTGAGACGCAGGAAGCCCTTGTAGGCGTCCTCCATGAAAAGAATCTGAAAGCGTTTTTTCATGGGCGCAATTATGCCTTATTGCCGTCGGGAAGAAAGCCCTTGCCGGCATAGACGAAAAAAGCCCGCTCTTGAGCGGGCTTCCCGGAACCTGCTTGTTGCGCGGTTACTTGTCCAGAGACTGATAGTAGTCCATGAGGATTTTGGCTACCTCGGGACGGGAAAACTCGGGCGGAGGCGCTTCACCATTGCCCAGCATCTCGCGCACCCTGGTGCCGGACAGCAGCACAAAATCTTCCTTGACATGGCCGGGAGGTGCATCGCGCATCATGATGACTTTGTTCAGCTTGGTGGAATAGGCAGTGTGATCGGCCTTGTAGATCTCGATCTCCATCGCGCCTTCCGGCACTTCTTCATCGAAGATGGTCTGGGCATCGAAATCACCGTAGTAGTCACCGACACCAGCATGGTCACGGCCCACGATAAAGTGGGTGGCGCCCATGTTCTGGCGGAAATAAGCATGCAACACGGCTTCACGAGGGCCGGCATAGAGCATGTCGAAACCATAGCCGGTAATCATCACAGTGTTGGGCGGGAAGTACAGCTCGGCCATTTTGCGGATGGCGGCATCACGCACCGGGGCGGGAATATCACCCGGCTTGAGTTTGCCCAGCAGCATATGAATGACTACGCCGTCGGCACCAACATCTTTCATCGCCATGTGGCACAGCTCTTCATGGGCGCGGTGCATGGGGTTGCGGGTCTGGAAGGCCACCACCTTGTTCCAGCCGTGCTCCTTGATTTCGTTGCGGATTTCCACGGCGGTACGGAAGGTGTCGGGGAAATCCATCTGGAAATAGGAGAAGTTCAGCACCTGGATAGGACCGGAAACCGCGTTGCGCCCCTGGGACATGAAAGCGGCTACGCCAGGATGCTCGGGATCATCGGTACGGTACACCTTGTCGCGCATGGCAGCCATCTGCTCTTCGCTGACTTTCTCGATATTTTCCACATCCATGACGGCCAGCACCGGGTTGCCTTCCACATTGGGATCACGCAAGGCAATGCGTGGGGCATCGCCAATGGCAGCTACTGCCGCATCATCCAGCATATTCAGTACCGGAACAGGGAAGAAAGAACCATCGGCAAGGGTCATTTTTTCTGCAGCGCCCATGGCATCAGCCAGGCTCATGAAGCCCTTCAGGGGAGTAAAATAACCACCACCGAGCATTACTGCGTTTCCGGCTGCAGGAGAAGTAATAGTGGCAGAAGGCAGGCTTTCCGCTTCCTTCATCAAAACATCATGCTTTTCAGGGTCGTAAACAAACAGCGGAAGCAGAGTATCAGAGCCAATGGGTTTGATCATGCGGCAATCTCCTGGAGGTTGGGTTGGCCGGGTTCATCATTGAACCATGCGAGCATTGGGAATCAACGATATTCAAACCTGAATCCGTGGGTTCAGGGCGGATGCAGAGCGGTTGATATTGATTTCCCGGTGGGATCAAAAAATCCTGGCTTCACCCTCAGGTCAAGCGGGCATTTTTTGAACCGCTGGGGGATCAACAGCTTGCACTATGCGCCCACGGATTCAGGTCAAAGTAATTTTTTATAAAACTAACAGATGCCAGGCTTTGCCGCCCCTAGTTTTTCTTTATGGCTGCAGTAATTTTTACCATAACAAAACCAAGGAGAAAGCAGGCGGAAAAAATTTTTTTACTTTATTTTCAGTTAATTGCAATATTAATTTAAGGGCACCTCTATTCATTCTGTTTGAGCAGATTCGTGCATGAGGGCAGTGAGAACCAGGCGAAGATCGCAGCAAATGCCCCAGGGCACCTTCTCTTGCGCAAGCGCAATTCACCTTGTAGCAGGCGATTTGCAAGATTTTCAAAGCTTCCGCTCCCGGCTTACGCCCCTCACCTGCCTCCCTG
>JALWMK010000023.1 GCA_027083925.1 Sedimenticola sp.
AGTTCAGCCAGCCTTGCTTTCTTTCCACTTGGCTGCTTCTTCATCCCAATCATCCATGCGAACATAGCTGCTGACGCGTGGGTGATTGATCATGTTTGGATCAATATCAACGCCGATGCCCTCCAGGAAATTGGCCAGACCGATACGCTCGATCATCTCACCGGTGCGCTCATGCTCCAGGGCGTTTTCGGCAAAGAAGTCGATGCATTCTTCCGCCAGCTCCACCAGCTTCTCGTAATCCTCATCAGTATCCAGCTTCATGAACGGAACCAGCACGGTGCCGAACAGATCACCGATCTTCAGGGTGCGCTTGCCGCCAATGAGGAGGGTCACGCCTTTGTCATCACCAGCAGACAGCGCCTTGGTCATGACATTGATGCAGTGCATGCAGCGTACGCAGTCCTTGTTGTTGACTTCCAGGGTATCGTCATCATTCAACGACAGGGAGTTGGTCGGGCAGCGGCTGATCACGTTGTCAACTACATACTTGCGGCCTTTCTTTTCTACATAGGCCTTGACCTCATCCTGATTGACCTTCATCTCATCACGCCAGGTGCCGATGATGGCCATGTCCGCACGCTGAATGGAGTTGGTGCAATCGTTGGCGCAGCCGGAAACTTTGAACTTGAACTTGTACGGCAATGCAGGGCGGTGCATATCGTCCTGGAAGTTGTTCAGCAGTACGCGGTTGATCTTCATCTCGTCGGCGTTGGAATGCTCGCAACGCGCAGCCCCCACACAGGACATGCCGGTACGCACACAGGGGCCGGCACCACCGAGATCCCAACCGATAGCATTCATATCGTCGAACATGGGCTGAATCGCGTCGGAATCCATACCGACCAGCATCAGATTGCCTGTCTGGCCGTGCAGGCAGATCATGCCGGAACCGTGTTTTTCATCCAGATCCATGATGGTGCGCAGCATGTCAGTGGTGTAATGGAAACCGCCGGGAGGCTGGATACGCATGGTGTGAAATTCCTGCGCCTCGGGAAAACGCGAGTTTCCATCCTCGTTCTTGAGTTCGGTAAAACGGGGAATGATGCCGCCGCCATAACCAAACACGGAAATGGTTCCGCCTTTCCAGTACCCCTTGCGGGTTTCGTAGGAAGTTTCCAGCTGACCCAGCAGGTCGTTCGCCATGCCATTGATACGCTCACTGGGATGCTCGTCACGCAGGCGCTGGATGCCCTTGATGAAGCTGGGCCAAGGCCCGGGAACGAGCTGGTCAATCATGGGTGTGTCATGCTTATCGATCGCCATTTTGGGTTTCTCCTGACTAGATCTGAATTGCTTGCAGTTTCTGGGAAATCGCTGAAGTGCTGTTCAATTCCAACTTGACTTCAACACCTCCGTAGCTCTTGTTGTCACTCCAATGCTGACGATTGTCTTCGTCAATCAGACAACCGGCTGTATCAACAGTTTCTAATATATCTGTGGTTTGTCAGAAAAACACTCCACCATCGGGAGTAACCAGGCAAGAATCTTCTATCCCCAACGGGATAGAAGACAGGTGTGAGTTCACAACTTGCCCAAAGTTCTCTTTCATGCCTGCAACACCGCGAAGACTCCATGGTTGTTCAGGAGCCGCCTCACAAACAAGTATGTTAGAGTATTAACAACTACTGGATTTGCACGCCATGTTAGACACGACGAAATTCAGGGTCAAGCGGTGAGGCCAAACAGTTGATCTGGGTCAAATTTGCCCCATGCCTTTGAACAACTGTGGCAAACTTGTCAACCTGAGCGACAGATAAGGCGGGGCAGGTTGCTGTTGACCCGGCGACGGCCTATCAGCCGCCACGAGCGCATCCGTGGCGAGGCACCGCGGCCTAACTCGCTTCTGGCGTCCTGAGGACGACATCGGTAGTTCCGGGTTAATAATCACATCCAGCTTGCAGAACAACACGGGTAGCACAACATGAACAGCGATGTCTTGAAACTGAGTAATATCCTGATTTCCAATCACGATCTGGAAAATTTCCAGGAGCTGCTGGAGCTGATCCGGGTATTTGCACAACGTGGCGAGCGTTTCCTGCAATTTGACGTAAAGCCTGAATTCCCGGACACCCCTGAGGACTGGGAAGATCGCCTCGAAGCTGTATTCAGCGGCAGGATATAGCAATCATGGATTTCCTGGATCCCAACAAACTGGATGACACAGTTGCTGATTCGGCAAACATGGACATGGCGGAAAAGGCGCGGATCGAAGCTGCAGCCGCCGAATTGCAAACCCAGCTTGATTCAGAATCCACCCCGGATCAAAAGGCCCGGCTGCAACTGGAGCTTGGCCGCAATTTCATCGACCTGGAACATGGTGAAAAGGCCTGGCCGGTTTGCAAACAGGCGTTCGATTATTTTCTGCAACAGGAAAACTGGGAAGCCGCTGCAGAATGCTGCAACATACTCTACCTGAGCGACCAGGAAGCTTCGTTGAGCGCCCTGGGACAAGGCGTGTGGCTGGCAGTCACCTACCCCATCAATCCGGAAGTCACCGTTGAACTGCTGCACCACATCATCGACGACACCCCGGAGGACTCCGATGGCGCCGCCGTAGCAGCCGCCACCGCTGCCTTCGTCGTTGACATGCGTACGGCAGATCATCCCCGGCGGGAAGACATGTTGTTCTTTACCCAGCAAATGCTGGGTAAAGTGGCGCGCCGGCACAGCGATATCGAGGATCAGACCCAGTTCGACTACTGGATCGAAAAGCTGGAACTGGATCAGCCCGACAAGTTTCTGGTGCGCCTGCGCAATATTGTGGACGTGCTGGTTCAGGAAGACTGGTGGTTTAATCGAGATGAACTGCGCGCCAGCATTCCGGAGGACTGAAAATGCTGTGGGAAGACGACACCTCTGCAGAACAATCCCCCACAGCTGACGCCGTGGATCTGGCTTTTTCCATGCAATGCCAACAACTGCCCGTGGATCACCTGTGTGCACTGAGTTCCGCCCTGCAAGGGGCCTTGCCTGACTTGCGGAAAGACCGTATCGGTGTACACGAGATCCACATCGCCGGATCGCAAAACGGCTGGGAACGCCCTGACCCCGCTCTGGGACAATACCTTGTGCCTTCGCGGCGCACACGTTTGCACATTCGGGTTCCCAGGAACCGGGCCAAAGCAATTAGTCAAACACTGCAAAACCTCACCCTGAATGTCAAAGGCTGCCAACTGACGCTTGGGGCGGCAAAAGAAAAGCCCCTGGCCTGCCACGACACCCTGTATGCCCGGCATGTCGTGATGGAGAATAAAGCGGAAGTAAAGGATGAAAACCTGTTTCTGCAGCGCATGGCGGCTGCACTGGAACAGCAAGGCATCAAGGTCAGGAAAGCACTGTGCGGCAAAACCAGCCAGATCAGCACAACAGATGGCCCGCTCCATACGCGCAGCCTGATGATCGCAGACCTGAACCCCGCTGAATCCACGATGCTGCAACAGCAAGGACTGGGAGCATACCAGCATATGGGCTGCGGACTATTCCTGCCAATGAAAGGAATCCAGCATCTGGCCGCAGACAAGCTCCAATAATCGCCCGCTTTCCGGGCACCCGATAACTTTGACCAGGAGGCACTAGCATGTCATACAAAATTAACGGCCAAACTGTTGAAACCGACACCAATGGCTATCTTGTCGATATCAGCGAATGGAACGAAGATGTTGGCAAAGCCATCGCAGAAACAGAAGGTGTTGAACTGACTGATGAACATTGGGATGTCATCAATTATCTGCGCGACGCCTATATCAACGAAAACGGGCACCAACCCAACAACCGGGAGATGATCAAGGCCATGAGCAAGAAATGGGGCCGCAAGATCGGCTCCAAGGATTTGTTCGTGCTCTTCCCCGGCGGTGGCGGCCCTTCCAAACAGGCCGCGAAAATCGGCGGCCTGCCGGAGAGCCGACGCAAAGGCGGTTATTGAGCCGCCCGAAAAAAGGCAGCGGAAGCTGCCTTTTTTCGGCAAAATTATTTTTTCTGCCAGCCCCCGCCTTGCTTGAACCAGTATCCGGAAGGCGCCTCCTCGATCCAGATGCGCGAGAAGGTCTTACGGATATCCGCTTCCCATTCCGGGTGGCCATTGGCACGGGCGATCTCGCGGTACAGCGCATCCCGGTCGCGGTTTTCATCCGCCACCAGTTTTTTCACCCGGTTGCGGTCCTTCAGCGCCACTACCTTTAGATCACGAATCGCCACCCGTCCAGACTCATCGAAGCCGATAGCCCCGGAGTGGTAAAACGGATCCAGGCTGCGCTGACGCTTGCTCATGGACTGGCGCAAACGGGAGATGGCGGGGGTATCGATATTGATATCCGCTCCCGCCGCATGCACCTGGGGAATCAGCATTTCCATCAAATGCCCGGCCACCATGGCCACCGGGTTTGGCCGTTCAATTGCTGACTGGTTATCTTCTGGCTGCTGCTGTTCCTGGGGTTGCGCTTTCGGCTGCTGGACATCCAGCACATCCCGGACAATCTCTCTGGCTGCTTCCTCTGCCGCAGCCGCGGGAAAATAGATATTGATGGTTACACAGGCTCCAAGCAGCAGACTGAGCACCGGCCAACTGAGATTTTTCAACATTGCACTACTCCACGATCATGTCATCAAAACGAATATCCCGAATACGGGACAGCAAGTCCTTCCAGGCCACCTTGTGGTTGCGCCCGATCACATCGATACGCGGCAGTCCGGCTCCTTTCACAATATAATACCCGCCCCCGGGGTTGGTAACACCATCCAATTCCGCCATTGCGCCACGCAAGTGGATTTTCAGCGCCAGCCGTTCATACGCAAAGTCCTCAAAAAATCGCAGCATGGTGGCGGACAGGTTGGCGCTGGCGCCATTTCCCAACTCGGTCAGGTTGTCTATGGCCCGCTGGCTGATGCGATGGCGACGAGGATCTTTTGCCGGAGACTGCAAGCTGGCGTCAAAGCCGGTTACATGCCAGGCGACAAGCCGCAGGTTGCGGATAGAGCCTTCCAGGCTGCCTTCGATGCGGCCAAAATCGAACACCTGAGTAATCTGCTCCAGATCCAGATTACTCAGGCGCACACTGGTTTCCAGCACCGGAGCCACACCAAGCGTATCTTCCAGTTTCAAGCCTTCCACCGCCAGCTGCCCGCCAAATACGTCCACCAAAAGCTCTCCATCCATGCGCAGCAGGGCATCCCGATAATGCAGCCGGGGAATGGCAGCCTGCAGGCTGCCGTCAAGCTCCGGCCAGCCCACCGCCCGGCTCAAGGCACCCAGCCGGATATCTTTCAAGGCAGCCCTGGCCTGCCATTCGGGCTTTCCATCCAGCAAACCGCCAAGCTTGAAATCCTCCAGTTGCAACTGCCCGTCAAGCACCGGCAGGGAAAGGGGTTGCAGCAAGATGTTACCGGCATGCGCAGAAAAAACCGCATTCAGATCACCAAATGCAACCTTGTACAGATGCCCGCCCTCCCAGTGCAAACGGGAAGTTTGCAACGCACCAGAGCGGCGCCATTTAACATCCGCCTCTACCCCGGACAAACCAAACAACCCGGAATTCTGCTCCACATGCAGTTGTTGCAACGCCACCGAAAAAGCCTGCAGGCCATTTCCGGTACTACTCACCCTTCCTTGCGCCTGACCACTGACATCCAGGTCATCCAGTGCACTGCCAATCACCAAGGGTTGCAGCAACACCTCATAGGCATGTCCCAGATCCGCCACCTGGAATGCCAGATTCAGCCTGGATAGCTGCATGGCAGACAGATTCCAGTCCAGCTCTCCCCGTCCGGAAAATGCCGCACCATAGCCAAAAGACAATTCCTGTATTGCCAGCCACTCCCCTGCCGCATCCAGACCGCCCTGCAGATGTAGCTCCACAGGAGCCTTATCATTGATTTCGACGAAGAACGGATCCGTGTAGAGCTGTCCCTGAAGCATTCGCACATCCGCCTTTCCCCGCCACTGACCCCGCGCTGCCGAGGCATCTACATCCAGGCGCAAAGACAGACCCTCCCCCACCTGCAGGCCATCCTCACTGGAGTAGGAAAAATCTTTCAGGCGAGCCGCAAACACTACGGAAACCGGCATTGCATTTTCCACTACCAGATTACCCTGAACATTCAGCTCCCCCCCCAGTGTCCATCCCAGAGGAAAGTATCTCTCCAGCAACAGCAAGGAAAAGTCTTGCAGGCTGAAATCAATCTGCAGCCGGTTGCTGGCGAGTGCAACTGCAAGCTGCAGCCGGGCGTGGGAAAAACGCACTCCCTCCAGCCTCAATTGCCAGCGATTGGCATCAGAGTACTGCCAGCTCAACTTGCCGGCAACGGCACCGAACAGGGAGTCTGCAATCTCCACGGTGCCGCCGGCACAGGCCAGGGCACTCATCCCGCCCAGTTGAACAGACGGGCAACGCATATCAACCCGCTCCAACTCCTGCCCTGCATACTGCAGCAATGCCGCACTTGCTGTAGCACTAGCCGAATTGTCTCCAGTGAGGACAAAGCCCAGCTCCAGTCCTCTGAGTCCCCACCCCTCCCCCATGATACTTTCTGTATACAAATGCAGATCATCCACTGCCTGCGCCGCAGGCAACCAGCACACCAGCAGGCTGACACACAACCAGCCCCGCGAACAGGTTATGTTTCTACCTGCATCTGATACCATTGAGCTGCATTTCATATAACGTAGCCGGGGAAACCACAGAAGCAATATCCACAGCTTTTACTCTACCATGCCAATCGGCGCCCGGAAGGAGAAAACCATGGCCTTACCATTACGCATCAAAAGCCACTGGAACAAGGATGGCGATCATTCACTGGATGAAATCGCCGGCGC
>JALWMK010000024.1:0-16173 GCA_027083925.1 Sedimenticola sp.
GCTTCGTTACCAAACCACCCACCAGCCGTTACCTTTCGTAACAGTTTGACTGCGCTCCCCCACATCAAAGGTGATGCATTTCCCATTGCAGCACTGTTTAGGGCACCTCTATTAATTCATGATGGGCATCTACGCACATGAGGGCAGCGATAACTTCGTTGAAAATCTTGCAAATAGCCTGCTATTTGCTGCGATCTTCGCCTTGTTCTCACTGCCCTCATGCACGAATCTGCTCAAACAGAATTAATAGAGGTGCCCTTTAATCGTCTGGCGCAACTCTTGCTTGCCTTATTCCGATGCCACAGTGCAAATTGTGGCAATACAGGAAAAAAACAATCTGTCTCCCATTCAATTTAGAGAGAGTAAATCCGATGAGCAAACACGCTTCTTACTGGAAAGCGAACCTGCGCCTGGTATTTGGATGCCTGGTGGTCTGGTTCCTTGCCTCGTTCGTGTTCGGCATTTTGCTTGCTGAACCATTGAACAGCATCCGTCTTGGTGGTTATAAACTAGGCTTCTGGTTTTCCCAGCAAGGTTCCATCTACATCTTCGTGGCCCTGACTTTTTTCTACGCCTGGCGTGCAAACAAGCTGGATCATGAGTTCGGCGTCCGCGAAGACTAAGGGGAATCATTGATGGATCTTCAAACACTTACCTACGTTGTGGTTGGCGCCACTTTTGCCTTGTATATCGGCATCGCCATCTGGGCACGCGCCAAGTCCACCAGTGATTTCTACGTTGCCGGCAAGGGCATTCCGCCGGTGCTCAATGGTATGGCCACCGCTGCCGACTGGATGTCTGCTGCTTCTTTCATCTCCATGGCCGGCCTCATCGCTTTCTACGGCTATGGCGGCTCTGTATTCCTCATGGGCTGGACGGGTGGCTATGTGCTGCTGGCCATGTTGCTGGCGCCCTATCTACGCAAGTACGGCAAGTTCACCGTGCCGGAGTTTATCGGCGACCGTTATTATGGCCGCTCGGCGCGCATCCTGGCAGTCATCTGCCTGATCATCGCCTCCATAACCTATGTAATCGGCCAGATGAAGGGTATTGGCGTGGCCTTCTCCCGCTTCCTGGAAACTGACTATGACACCGGCCTGTACATCGGCATGGGCATCGTGTTCATCTATGCGGTCATGGGCGGCATGAAAGGCATCACCTATACCCAGATCGCCCAGTACTGTGTGCTGATTTTCGCCTACACGGTGCCAGCGGTGTTCATCTCCATGCACTTGACCGGCAACCCCATCCCCCAACTGGGCCTGGGCAGCAAGATGGCGGACGGCAGCGGCATGTTCCTGCTGGACAAGCTGGATGAAACCCTGAAGGGGCTGGGCTTTGCGGAATACACGACGAATGCGCGACTTAGTACCTTTAACATGTTTGTCTATACCATGTCCCTGATGATCGGCACCGCCGGCTTGCCCCATGTCATCATGCGCTTCTTCACCGTGCCCCGCGTGCGAGATGCCCGCGCATCCGCTGGTTGGGCGCTGGTATTCATCGCCCTGCTCTACACCGTGGCCCCTGCTGTTGGCGCCATGGCCCGCATGAACCTCATGGACACCATTCAGCCTGCTCCCGGTCAGTGGCTGGAAGTGGAGCAGCGTCCCCAGTGGTTCAAGAACTGGGAAAAGACCGGCCTGCTGAAGTTTGAGGACAAGAACGGCGACGGCAGAATCCAGTATGTTGCCGATCCCGAGAAGAACGAGATGGTAAAGGTTGACCGCGACATCATGGTGCTGGCCAATCCGGAAATCGCCAAGCTCCCCAACTGGGTGGTCGCCCTGGTGGTAGCCGGTGGCCTGGCGGCGGCATTGTCCACGGCAGCAGGCCTGCTTCTGGCAATATCATCGTCCATATCCCATGATTTGCTCAAAGGGGTGTTCGCCCCCAATATCTCGGAAAAATCAGAACTCATGGCCAGCCGCGTCGCCATGGCGGGAGCGATCGCAGTCGCGGGGTATCTTGGGTTGCATCCGCCGGACTTTGCGGCAGGGACGGTGGCCCTGGCCTTTGGCCTGGCGGCATCGTCCATTTTCCCCGCGCTGATGATGGGCATCTTCTCCAAGAGGATGAACAAGCAGGGCGCCATGGCGGGGATGCTGGTAGGCATCGGCATCACCCTGTTCTATGTATTCCAGCACAAGGGTATTTTCTTCATTGCTGACTGGAAATATCTGCAGAGTTGGGGCAGCAACTGGTTCCTCGGTATCGAGCCGAATGCCTTTGGTGCCATCGGGGCCGTGTTCAACTTCGCTGTTGCATTTCTGGTAAGCAGAGTGACTGCACCGCCTCCGGAACATATCCAGCACATGGTTGAGGACATTCGTGTTCCAGTCGGCGCTGGGGATGCAAGCGGGCATTGATGGTGTTGTAAGCCCACAGAAAAAGGCTCCTTGGCGGAGCCTTTTTCTTTTCATTACTGAAATATTTGCAGTCAGTCATTTTTTGCTATAAAGAAGTAACTGATCCGAATTTTTTCTGGAAGTCAGTACATCAATTCATATGAAATTGCTCAAACATTTCTATCGATCCGGCCGCCATGTAAAGCTGGCGGTCATCCTTGCTCCGCTACTGGCCATTGGAGGATATATTCTCACGGGGATTTATCTTGACGAAAAAATCGAGGAACAGCCCGGTGCCGCCAAGGCCATGATGCTGCAGCCAGGTTGCCATTTACTGACCGGCGTGTGCGAACTGCTGCACCGGGAAATTGCTGCCAATATTGCCATTGAAGAAAAGCAGGGAAAGCAGTTTGTATACCTTGCCAGCAGCGTAGCTCTTCAGGGTGTACTGCTGTCTGTAGACGATAGCAAGCCCGCCTCCATGCTCAGCCGCGGTAGCGCAAAACGCTGGGTACTGGAACTGCAGCAACCCGTTACAGAAAACGCCGTTATCCGTCTGGCCATCGCGGGGGGCAAAAACCGCTTTTTCGCTGAAATTCCCGCTATCAGGTAAATCGAGCAATATATGGAAATCGAACTACAGGAAATTCGAGACTTCATTGCAACCATTCCCCCTTTCGACAGGCTGCCGAAAGATGTTCTGGATATCCTCACCTCCGCATTGTCGATTCAGTATGTGCGGCGCGGCGGAAATATTCCGATGGAAAAGGATTCAGCACCTACCCTGTATATACTGCGCCAGGGAGCCATCTCCCTGTATTCCGGCAAGGACAATCTCATGGGGATGCTCGGTGAAGGCGATGTCTGCACCAGCTTTTGCGCCGCTGAAGTAATGCCGGATTTTTATGTGAAGGCAACGGAAGATACTTTGCTATACAGCATTCCCTGTGACACATTGCCCCGCTTGGTGGAAGACGATCAGTCGGTGCTGCATTTTATTCGCCATTCAGCAGCGCAACGTCTTAAAGAAGCCGTATCCAACATGCAGGAGCAAAGCAGCTCCAACCTGCTGCATACCTACGCTGGCGACATTTGCCGGGGAGAACTGATTACTGCTTCTCCGGACACATCGATTCGGGACAGTGCCCGCCTGATGTCTGAACATGGTGTTTCCTCACTGATTCTGCTGGACGGTGATGAACCTGTGGGGCTGGTCACCGACCGGGATATCCGAAAACGCTGCGTGGCGGCCGGGCTTGCCATCAGTTCACCCATAAGCAAAATAATGACCAGAAAAATCACCAGCCTCAACGCTGGCGAAAGCCTGTTTGATGCGCTGCTGGTGATGACCCGCGAACAGGTACACCATTTGCCGGTTTTTGATGACAGGGGACTCAAAGGCATCATCACCACCACCGACATCATGCGCCAGGAAGGACTCAGCGCAGTACATCTGAGCAGCACCATTCGCAAGGCGCCATCTCTTGAGGCGTTGGCAGAAGCCAGTAAAATGCTACCGCGGATCCAGTTGCAGCTCACCAATATGGGAGCAGATTTGCGCCATGTGGGCTTTGCAGTTACGGCAGTCACCGGCGCCATCACCCGGCGGCTGATAGCGTTGGCAGAAGCGGACCTGGGTCCAGCTCCCGTGCCCTATGCCTGGATCGCAGCAGGTTCCCAGGCGCGCCGGGAACAGACCAGCCATTCAGATCAGGACAACGGGCTGATCATATCGGACAAAATGCAGCCAGGTGATGATGAATGGTTCGAATCCCTGGCCCGGTTCGTCAATAACGGCCTGGATGCCTGCGGCTATGTATATTGCCCCGGGGATGTCATGGCCAGTAATCCCAAATGGCGGCAGCCGGTTTCGGTATGGCAAGATTACTTCGAGCGATGGATAGAACAACCTGAGCCTGTGGCTTTGATGTTGTCCAGCATCTTCTTCGACCTGCGGGTAATTCACGGCAAGGAAAAGCTGCTGAAGAAAATTCGCAAGCACACACTGCGGAAGACACCCGGCAGCCAGCTGTTTCTGGCGCATATGACACGCAATGCGCTAACCCATCGCCCTCCCCTGGGCTTCTTCCGCGACTTCGTGCTGGTGCATGACGGCCAGCACGACGACACTCTGGATCTGAAACACTCCGGGCTGGTGCCTATTATCGACATGGCGCGCATCTATGCCCTGGCCGAAGGACTGTACGAAATCGGTACAGAAGACCGCCTGCGCGCTGCGGCCGGCACCCCCTCACTGAGCAAAGGAGGTTCAGCCAATTTGCTGGACGCCTTCGAATTCATCAGCAACCTGCGCCTTGAGCACCAGGCAACACAAATCCGCGAAGGGGAAAGCCCGGACAACTTCATGCCCCCAAAACAGCTGTCCAAACTGGAGCGCGAGCATCTCAAGGACGCTTTCAAGGTGGTGCAGACCATGCAGGCCACTCTGGAAATGCGCTATCACACCGACAGAATCTGATGTTGAGCTGGCTGTTCAATCTGGAAACCAAGCGCAAACGTCTGCTGGACATAGCACCGGCCGGGCCCCTCAGAAACTATCTGGAGTCGCCTTTTCCAGACAAAAACAGCTGCCTCTACGACACGGCAGTATTGGCCTTGGATTTCGAAACCTCCGGCCTGGATGCAAACAACGATCACCTGCTCAGTATTGGCTGTATCGAGCTGCGGCAAAACAGAATCATACTGGATACCGCCCGCCACCAGATCATTCACAGCAAACGCGATATAAGCGGCGAGAACATCAGCATTCATCACATCACCCATGATCAGGTAGCCCAGGGCCAGACCCTGGCCAAGGCGGTGGAATCCATCCTGCGACAACTGCAGGGAAAAGTGCTGCTGGCCCACCATGCGGCGGTGGAAATCGGTTTTCTGCAACAGGCGTGCAAAACGCTGTACGGGGTGGCTCCCGTATTTCCCGCAATCGACACCATGCAACTGGCGCGGCGGCGTCTGGAACGTCAGCAGCAACCCTACAAGGCCAATCAGTTGCGACTGTTCAACCTGCGCAAGCAATACGGACTGCCCGCATACCAGGCGCATAATGCACTCATGGATGCCATCGCCACCGCAGAACTGTTTCTGGCCCAGCTCGCCCATGGCAACTACCGAAAACCACCTCCCCTGAAGAATTTTCTCCTGCACCCTTGACCTGTGCCCGGGAGTGGAATACAACGAACCAACCAAACAACGGAGATTATCATGTCAGAAGATATCATCTACCCTGTTCCCGAAGCCTTTGCCGCCCAGGCAAATATAACCGCCGAAGAATACCAGAAAGACTACCAGCACTCGGTGGAGAATCCGCAAGACTACTGGGCCGAACAGGCCACAAAATACCTGCACTGGTTCAAGGGATGGGACGAGGTTCTGAACTGGAGTTTCATGGAAGACAACCTGCATGTCGAATGGTTCAAGGGCGGCAGGCTGAACGTGTCCTGGAACTGCCTGGATCGTCACCTGCACACCCGCGGTGATCAGACTGCCATCCTCTGGGAGGGCGATGATCCCAATGAAGACCAGAAGATCAGCTACCGGGAGTTGCATGCGGACGTCAACAAGTTCGCCAATGTACTCAAGGACAGGGGCGTAAGGAAAGGCGACCGGGTATCCATCTACATGCCCATGATCCCCGAAGCCGTAGTGGCCATGCTGGCCTGCACCCGCATCGGCGCCGTGCATTCCATCGTCTTCAGCGCCTTCTCCCCCGATGCCCTGAAAAACCGCATTCTCGATTCCGACTGCCAGGTACTCATCACCGCCGACCAGTCCATTCGCGGCGGTAAGCGCCTGCCCCTGAAGGTCAATGCAGACAAGGCCCTGGACAACTGCCCCAATGTGCATACCTCCGTGGTGGTGCGGCGCGGCGGCGACCCTGTAGACTGGACTGAGGGCCGCGACATCTGGTACCACGAGGCCATGACCGATGCCGACCCCGTGTGCGAGCCCGAGCAGATGGGCGCGGAAGATCCCCTGTTTATCCTCTATACCTCCGGCTCTACCGGCAAGCCCAAGGGCGTATTGCACACCACCGGTGGCTATCTGCTGCAAGCGGCCATGACCCATAAGCTGGTGTTCGACTACAAGGACAACGAGGTGTACTGGTGCACCGCCGACATCGGCTGGATAACAGGCCACAGCTACATCGTCTACGGCCCCCTCACCAATGGCGCCACCAGCCTCATGTTCGAGGGCATTCCCACCTATCCCAGCGCCAACCGTTTCTGGCAGGTCTGCGACAAGCACCAGGTATCCATTTTCTACACCGCTCCAACCGCCATTCGCGCCTTGATGGCCCAGGGCGAAGATATCGTCAGGGAGACCTCACGCAGCAGTCTGCGCCTGCTCGGCACCGTGGGCGAGCCGATCAACCCGGAAGCCTGGGAATGGTATTACCGGGTGATCGGGGAAGAACGCTGCCCCATTGTCGATACCTGGTGGCAGACCGAAACCGGTGCTCACATGCTCACCCCCCTCCCCGGTGCCACGCCCCTGAAACCCGGCTCGGCTACCTTCCCCTTCTTCGGCGTGCAGCCGGTATTGCTGGATGATGAAGGCAAGGAGATCGATGGCGATCCCGCAACCGGCAATCTCGCCATCAAAGCGCCCTGGCCTTCCATGATGCGCACCCTGTACGGGGATCACAAGCGTTTCTATGAAACCTACTTCCAGATGTATCCGGGCTATTACTTCACCGGCGACGGCGCCCGCCGCGATGCCGACGGCTACTACTGGATCACCGGACGTGTGGATGATGTGCTCAATGTATCCGGCCACCGCCTGGGCACGGCAGAAATCGAATCTGCCCTGGTGCTGCACCCCAAGGTCGCCGAAGCTGCCGTGGTGGGCTATCCCCATGAAATCACCGGCCAGGGCATCTATGCCTATGTCACTCTCATGAGTGGCGAGGAATACAGGGATGAGTTGAAAGACGAACTGGTGGCACTGGTGAGAAAAGAGATCGGCCCCATCGCCAAGGTCAATATCATCCAGTGGGCACCGGGGCTGCCCAAAACCCGTTCCGGCAAGATCATGCGCCGCATTCTGCGCAAGATCGCCGCCAACGAGATCGACAGCCTGGGCGACACGTCTACCCTGGCCGATCCTTCGGTGGTGGACGACCTGATTGCAAACCGGCTCAACCGGTAATTGCCTGAAAAACCGTTCAACATTCATCACTCCGGCGACAGCCGGAGCCTGGGAAAGCCAGCACTATGGATCCCGGCCTGCGCCGGGATGACAAATGCTGTAATCCCGTCACCACAAAAAGAGATCCCCCATGCCGGAACAAATCATTTGGTTCGAAGACCTCTCCATGGACAGCCTGCCCCTGGTGGGCGGGAAAAATGCCTCCCTGGGAGAAATGATCCATAACCTGTCAGAAGCCGGTGTACGGGTTCCCGGCGGCTTCGCCACTACTGCTGATGCATTCCGCGAGTTTCTCGACTACAACAAACTCCGGGAACGCATCGACCCCCTGCTGCACGAGCTGGATGTGAGCGACGTGGTTGCACTGGCGGCAGCTGGCAAGACCATTCGTCAGTGGGTGGTGGACGCCCCCCTGCCGGAAACGCTGGAGGAAGCTGTTACCACCGCCTACCGGAAAATGTACATCAATGACGAACCTCCCGCGGTGGCCGTACGCTCTTCCGCCACTGCGGAGGATTTGCCCGATGCCTCTTTTGCCGGACAACAGGAAACCTACCTCAATGTAGCCGGCCTGAAGAACGTGCTGCATTACATCCGTGAGGTTTTTGCCTCTCTGTACAATGATCGCGCCATTGCCTACCGGGTGCATCAGGGTTTCGATCATGGCCAGGTGGCTCTTTCCGCCGGCATTCAACGCATGGCGCGCTCCGACATCGGTTCCGCCGGGGTGATGTTCACCCTGGATACGGAATCCGGTTTCCCGGATGTGGTGTTCATCACTTCCAGCTATGGCCTGGGAGAGACTGTGGTGCAGGGTTCAGTGAATCCGGATGAATTCTATGTCCACAAGGAGACCCTTTCCGCCGGAAGACCCGCCATATTGCGCCGCAGCCTGGGCAGCAAGGCCATCAAGATGGTCTATGGGGCCGGCCCGCATCAGCCGGTAGAAACCGTGGATGTGTCTGCAGACGAACAGCGGCGCTTTTCCCTGAACGACGAGCAGGTGCAGGAGCTGGCCCGCTACGCCGTTATCATCGAAAACCACTACCAACGCCCCATGGACATCGAATGGGCGCTGGATGGCGAAGATGGCGAACTCTATATTCTCCAGGCGCGGCCAGAGACCGTGGAAAGCCGCACCGGCACAGGGCTGGAAAATTATGAGTTACAGGAAAGCGGCCCCCTGCTCTGCCAGGGGCGCGCCATCGGCCAGCGCATTGGCGCGGGTACGGCGAGAGTCATCCTGCACGCCACGGAAATGCACCGGGTACAGCCTGGCGATGTGCTGATCACCGATATGACCGACCCCGACTGGGAACCCATCATGAAGCGTGCCGCGGCCCTTGTCACCAATCGCGGCGGACGTACCTGCCACGCCGCCATCATCGCCAGGGAGATGGGCATTCCCGCCGTGGTGGGCTGCGGCGATGCTACGGAGAAGATCGCAGAGGGCCAGCCGGTTACGGTTTCCTGCGCCGAGGGCGATGATGGCTTCATCTATGCGGGCCTGCTGAAATTCGAAATCAAACACACAGACCTTGGCAACATGCCGGAGCTTCCGGTAAAAATTATGATGAACCTCGCAGCCCCTTCCCGGGCATTCGGTTTTTCCCGCATTCCCAACCATGGTGTAGGGCTGGCCCGTCTGGAATTCATTATCAACAATACCATCGGCATTCATCCCAGAGCCTTGTTGGAGTTCGATCAGCAGCCTGCAGAAATACAGAAGCAGATACGCAATCGCATTTCCGGCTATTCCGATCCACACAGCTTTTATGTGGCCAAGCTGGTGGAAGGCATTGCAACCCTTGCCGCTGCGTTCAAAGACAAACCGGTGATCGTGCGTCTGTCGGATTTCAAGTCCAATGAATATGCCAATCTTCTGGGCGGCAGGTCTTACGAGCCGGAAGAAGAGAACCCCATGCTGGGCTACCGTGGCGTTTCCCGCTATCTGTCAAAGGAGTTTCGTCCTTGTTTTGAACTGGAATGCGAAGCCCTGTGCCAGGTGCGTGATGTGATGGGCTTTACCAATGTGGAAGTCATGGTGCCCTTTGTCCGCACCCTGAAAGGAGCCAGGAAAATCATTTCCCTGCTGGCGGAAAACGGGCTGGAGCGTGGCGTCAATGGCCTGCGGGTGATCATGATGTGTGAAATCCCTGCCAACGCATTGCTTGCCGAAGATTTTCTGCAGGTTTTTGATGGTTTTTCCATCGGCTCCAATGATCTGACCCAACTCACCCTGGGCGTGGATCGTGACTCTGCGCTGGTCGCGGACAAATTCGATGAACGCAACCCTGCGGTCAAAGTCCTGCTGAAAATGGCCATCGATGCCTGCCGCAAACAGGACAAATACATTGGCATTTGTGGCCAGGGACCGTCGGATTACCCGGATCTGGCAGAATGGCTGCTCGCCCAGGGCATCGGCAGCATCTCTTTGAATCCGGACACGGTGCTGCAAACCTGGCTGCATCTGGCGGATGCGCGGTGAGCACCCGGGTATTCATCCTCTCGGATCATACCGGCATTACCGCTGGCTCTATTGCCCGGGCGCTGCTGGCCCAGTTTCCGGATCAGGACTTTGCTCTTGAGGAGCACCCTTTTCTGGACGACAGGAACAAGATATCCGTCATGGCTGAACAGATCGAATCCCTGGTGCTGGCTGGCACTCCCCCGCTGGTGTTCAGCTCCATCGTTGACGGAGATTCCCGCGCATTGCTGAAGGAAAAATCCGGCGGGCATCTGTTCGACATCTTCCAGGCATTCACTCCAGGTCTGGAAGGATTACTGGGAGTGGCTGCATCTGCAGTTGCCGGTCATTTACATGGCATCGGCAATGCAGACCTGTACATTGAGCGCATTCGGGCGCTGGACTACGCAATAATCCATGACGATGGCAGCATCACCAAAAACTATGCGCAAGCAGATACCATTCTGATCGGCGTATCCCGTAGCGGCAAAACCCCAACCTGTCTGTACCTGGCCCTGCACAATGGCCTGCAGGCCGCCAACTATCCGTTGGTGGATGAAGATATGGAAGCGACCCGGCTTCCGGCGATACTCAGGGACCACATTGGCAAGCTTGTCGCCCTGACCATCGATCCGGAACAGCTGCACCGCATTCGCCAACAACGCCGCCAGGGCAGCCGTTACTCCTCTCTGGAACAATGCCAGTGGGAAGTCCATCAGGCGGAAGCCCTGTTCCACAAATACCGCATCCCCGTCATTGATACCACCGCCATTTCCATCGAGGAAATCACCACGCGCATTACCACCGAAATCATGCAAGATACGAAATACCAAGACGAACAGTAATAAAGCTGGGTGTTTCCCGGAGATAAAAAATCCCCGCCCGGCATCCGGCCCGGCGGGGATTTTTTACTTGCTCTGCAGCGCCCGTTACAGAGCCATGCCCCAGGAGATACCGACGGAGTTCTGGTACATCTTGATGTCAGCTTCGCCGCCACCAAAGTTTGGCGGTATGGAAGTGGAGCCTTTCACCTCGTTCTCAAAGGCATGCATATAGGTGAACGTGATTTCCTGGCCATTGCCCAAATTCCAGGTTGCGCCCAGGGTCAGGTGATCCTCGACCACTCCGGGCGCCAGCGTGCTAAAAAACGTTTCGCTGTTTGGGATCGGGTTGTCGCCATGATTCCAGCCGCCGCGCAGAACCCAGTCGGGGTTCAACTCATAGGAGATGCCCAGCTTGTACACCGTCTGGTTCTCCCAGCCGAAGCCGGGGCCATTGCTCGAACCCAGCGGATTGCCCAGGAACAACCGGGACATGGAGTTGCCAATGGCCTTGACGCTGTTGTAGTTGATTCGCATGATGTCGAAGGCGAACAACAGCTTCGGGGTGGCCTGAATGGCAATGCCTGCACCGAAGTTCTCAGGGATATCAAAGTCACCCTGCTCAGCGAACAGTCCCTTGTAATCATCGAACTCTGACATGTAGGTGCGGCTCTGATAGGTGGCACCCAGCGTCACCCTGTCGCTGACCTGGCCAATCCAGCCAAGGCGGATGCCCGCGCCATAGGAGGTGTCATGGCCGTTGTTGGTCACGCTGCCGGGCGTCTCAGACATCTGCTGCGGGGTTCCTGCAGGCGCATCAAAGTTCTGCAATCCCTTGGCACTGAACAACTGGGCAGCCAGATTGAGGCCAATGCCGATGGAGTGCTTGTCGTTGATCTTCCAGGAGAGGGAGGGAACCACGAACAACTGCATCAGGTCAATGCCGGTGACATTTCCGCTCTGGTTAAAGAAAGGAATGCCGTTGGCATAGCGTGTATTCATGCCGCCGGTGCCGAATACTGATACCCCCAGTGCCATGCGCTCATTGATCATGTGGTTGTAGCCAAACTCCGGGATGAAGAAGTTCTTTGCGTCACTGCCGTCATAGTAGGAGGGCAGGCCAAACCCATCGATCATGGTGTTGCCGACAAATTCGCTGCTGCGGATCGGGCGAAACCACTCCAGGCCGACGTCGAGACGGTTGCCCAGACCCACCATTCCTGCGGGGTTCATGCCGCCGCCAACGGTATCCTGGACCAGGGCGATGCCGACACCTCCCATACCCTTGGATTTCTGGCCGATACCGTGAGGGGCGTAACCATTCGTGGCCCAGACGCTGGATGCAAACAAGGATGCGGCAGCGATTGCTGCCAGACTCTTTTTTGACTTCATCGAATCCTCCTCCCGTCGTGAATCGCTGGAGCGATCTGGCGGATAACAGTAACCTGAATCCGTGGGTTCAGGTTACTAATCTTATTGGTGTTACACTAACCCGGAAATTGCACCAGGCCGCTGGTTTTCAATACAATGCATTGGATTATGCGTATATTATGAAAATACAAAGTATTACCAAGCCTCGCGCTGTGGTTTTTCCGGGCTAAGACGAACAGTAACTGACCCGGCAATACTGTTTTATCCACCTGCCACTGTCAAGGCAGGGTTCGCGGAGTGGGACTCTGCGCACCCTCCCCGGCTCTGTGGGAGATACCCTAAAGCTCATTCCCTGCCAAGCACCTGTGGCAACCACAGGATCAGACCCTGAACGATGTTTGCCACCGCAGTGTTGATAGCAGCCACAGTCCCTTTTGCATCCGTGGTCCGGGTTGCTACCCGCGATTCAAATTCCTTTGAGGCCAGCAACCTGCCCTGCTCATGCATAAGATAAAAGCGCATTCTGACCACGGCAACGGAACCGCCATCTGGCTGCAGATGCTGGGAAAAATCAAACAGCGTGGTTTCCAGCAATGCATCAGCCTCAGCCATGGATGAGGGAGGAAGCACCGCCTGGAACAGACCGCTTCGTTCCAGCCCGTCCTGAAGCACCAGCTGCAGCATGTTTACCGGCGTATCCTCCCAGCGGCTGTATGCATAACGGTTCCGGGAAAAATCGTCTTTCCCATAATACAGGTCTGTGGTGGAAAATACCTGTGAGGCAACAACGGCAGACAGTTTTATGCTCATGGGCAAGTGCTGTGCAGGGGAAGCCGGCATTCGCAAAGCAGGCGCAAGGGTATATTCGGTTACTGATGGCAGAATTTCCCGCGCACAGGCCGGCAGCAGCAACAGCATTCCCAGGATGAGCAGGCATCTGATGATTTTCATGGTGATTCTCCCGGGCCGGGCTTGGGTCTGGTGCGTTTGAACAACAAGTCGCCAGGGTTTTCTTCCAGGCGCTGCAGGGATTGGCGCAAGTCCCTGGAAAGAAGATCCAGATTGCCCAGCAGTTGTCTCAACAGGGAGAAGCTGTTGTGCAGGTCTTCCCGCAGGTCCTGGCCGAGAACCGAATAGGTTAGCCCCAGATCATCAGACATCTTTTTCACACTGCCTGCAGAGGATCCTATCTCGGCAAAGGCAATCCTGATCTTGCGTCCTGTGGCAATCCCCTCATCGATGAATCTTCCAATATCCGCTGTCTGTTGCCGCAACTGGGTGACCAGCAGTTTACTTTCACTCAGCAGCTCAGAAAAGGCTTGCAGATTGGCGTCACTGAGCAGCAAATCGATTCTGTCCAACACCCGCACGGATTTATCCGCAAGCTCGCTCAGTCCTTCATCCAGACGCGCAAAGGTCGAGGGTATGGACGCGATCACGGGGGCTTTTCCCTCTTCCGCCTTAAGAACAGGCGCATCCTTGCTGCTGCCTTGCAGTTCGATATACCCCAGGCCGGTAACGCCATAGAATTTGATGCTCGCCCGCGTATCGGTTTTTATCGGCGTTCCCTGTTTGATGCGCAAGGTCAACATCACCTGCTCTGCATTTTCTGGGTTCAGCTCCATGCGCGTCACCGTTCCCACTTCCACGCCCCGGTATTTTACGGAAGCATCTGTGGTCAGACCGGCGACAGATTCGCTCATGTAAACCCGATAGAGTGAATAGTCCTCTCCGCCACCGTGCTTTGCCAGCCAGTAGGCAAACCCCAGCAAGCCAGTGGTAAGCAGCACCACGAAGAGTCCGACAATCGTATAGTTGACCTTACTTTCCATGCTGACTCCGAATGCGCCCGCGTTCCCCATGGAAAAACTGTTCGATAATGGGATGCGGCTGTCTCATGACTTCCTCTAGATTGCCTTCGGCAATTACTTTCCTGTCACCCAGCACTGCCAGACGATCGACAATGGTCCAAATGGAGTCCAGGTCATGTGTAACCATCACCACGGTCAAATCCAGCATCTCCCGCAGTTCCAGTATCAGCTTATCAAATGCCTCCGCCCCTATGGGGTCGAGACCGGAAGTCGGCTCATCCAGAAACAACAGGCCAGGATCCATGGCCAGCGCCCTGGCCAGTGATGCGCGCTTGATCATGCCGCCACTGAGCTGTGCCGGATACAACTCCGCAGCATAGTCTGGAAGCCCAACCATGTGGATCTTCATACGCACAATCTCCCCAAGGATGTTGTTTGGCAGATGGGCATATTCCTTGAGCTTGATGCCGATATTCTCCGCCACGGTAAGGGAGGAATACAACGCCCCGGCCTGAAACAGTACCCCCCACTGACGTTGCAGCCAGGCTGCCTCTTTTCGCCCCAGGGACATCAGATCATGGCCCAGCACGGAGATCTCACCCGCCTGGGGGCGCTGCAGCAAGATCATTTCCCGCAGCAATGTGGATTTTCCCGAACCGCTGCCTCCAAGCAGGCCGTAGATCTCCCCCTTTTGCACCTTCAAGCTGATTCCGTCATGCACAAGATTGTCCCCAAATCTGGTGACGACATCGGAAACCAGAATGACCGGGTTCATATTCCCAGCTCCGTCAGCAACACCGAAAAAAGCGCATCACAGGCAATCACCAGAAATATGGCATTGACCACGCTGATGGTGGTGTAGCGACCTATGCTCTCCGTGTTTCTGGAAACCTGGAAGCCACGAAAGCAGCCCGACATGGCAATCAGCCAGGCGAAGAACGGGCCTTTGGCAATACCGATCCAGACATGCTTCATTTCGAGTACGTTTTGCAGGCGATGGATGAACTCGGTAAAAGAAATATTCAGGTGCAAGCTGGCAACCAGCATGCCGCCAAGAATGCCGATGACATCTGCAAAAAAGATCATCAGGGGCAAGGCGATCATTACCGCAATCACTCTCGGCAGCACCAGGAAGCGATGGGGTTCGAACCCCATGATGCGCATGGCATCGATTTCCTGGGTGATTTTCATTACCCCGATCTGTGCGGTGTAGGAAGAGCCGGTGCGCCCGGCAACCACAATTGCCGTGATCAGTGGCGCCAGCTCCCGGGTCACGGAAATGGCGATCATATCGACGACAAAAATATTGGCGCCAAACTTCTGCAGCTGCACCGCTCCCTGGTAGGCAATCACCACACCGATAAGAAAGCTGGTCAAGGTGACTATCGGCAGCGCCCCGACCCCCGCATCCTGAATATTCCTGACAATCGCCCGGTAGCGGAATTTCCAGGGCTGCAACAGCAGCAATATCAGCACCACAAGGTTCTCCCCCACGAAACAGAGGAAGGCATTGATATCGCGCAGGAATGCCATTGCCAACTCGCCCAGGCGGTTGAACGGCTGCAATAAACGCGACCGGGGGCTTCTCCTTGTTTCCGGAGGTGTCAAAATAGAGGAAGCGACCATCCGGTACAGCTTCTGCTGTGCTGGCGATGCGCCCACGACTTCGACCTTGCAGCCTTGCGCCTGCAACTGATCCAGGTAATGCTTGAAAAGAACGATGCCGGCCGAGTCTATGGATGAAATCCGGGACACATCCCAGCGCAGGGACTGATTTCGTATGTTGCGGGTTTGTCGCTCCAGGATTGGCACAACCATTTTCAGTGCAGCCACCCGCCATGAGCCGGAACTGACAACCAACAGCTCTCCTTCTTCATCTTGAAGAAAACGCACATCCGCCTGGTGATCCAATGTCTTCATCTGGCTAGCGACCTTTTCCCCAGACTATATCAGCAACTGCACCAGGCGTGGATCATTACTGTTACCTGAATCCGTGGGTTCAGGTGTTCAGGTGTTAGTAACCCGGCACCAATACAGGTGATGCTCAGGGTTGAGGGGCATCCTACATTCCTGAAATTAATTCAACTCGGCCAAGGATACTGGCTATTGCCATAGTTTGCTTCTCTGATCTGCCCACCAATGACCTTGTCGATCGCGACGCGGGAGCAGGCTTCCTTGTCTCTGAC
>JALWMK010000024.1:16273-24380 GCA_027083925.1 Sedimenticola sp.
CTGCGGCGGGGTGTAGACGGTCTCGCCGGTGCGCTCGTTTTTGAGCGCCGTGCCCGGCAGCTTGCGGATGCCGGCGTCGTTCTGTTCCAGCACCTGGTGAATCTCGACGATGCGGTTGACGGTCAGCAGCCGGTCGCGTTTCACCTGCTCGAAGGCGGTCTTCAGGGCGGTGGCGTAGCGGCTGACTTCCTTGGCGGCGGGATTCTTGATGTAGTCCGCGAACAGGTCGGCCTTGTAGAGTTCGTCATGGGTGGTGATGACGTTCTCGATCTCGGAGCTGTCCTTGGCCTCCTGCAGAGCAAGGGTGTTGATCAGGATGTGCTCGTTGGGGATGGTGGCCACCATGCCCTTGAGTTCGGCCAGATAACGGTGGGCCGGGGCAAGGCTTTTCAACACCGAACGGGATTCCAGTTCGGCAGTGGGTGGTAGCAGTGAGATGGTGCCTTGGCTCGTCACGGTATCCACGTCAGCCCTATGTGTATAGAAAGCAGTTACTTTCTATACATAATTTCCCGTCATGTCAACAAAATGCTTATTTTCTATATACGAGCGGATCCCTATGTATGGATCGTTACACATGGTGAAGATGTCATTAACTTACTGGTTTATTAGGATTATTTCGTTATTATGGTGCGGAAAACTCCGCTTTCCCTGTCTGAAATGCCGGCTGATCGGCCCAGATAGGCTGCTGTCACCTGCTCCCGCTCATGGCCCAGTTCCCGGCTGATGGTGAGCCGGGCTTCGTGATCGATTTCGCGCTGTTCCGGGGTCAGCGACTTGCTGTCTGATCCGCCGGCGGCCGGGCATTTCCAGCCGGTCAGTTCTTCGTAGCGGTTCTGGGCATAGGCGTGGCGCAGGCCGTGCATGTGATGGAGTCCGGCGCGCGGGTCGATGATAAGAAACCGGTCACGGCGCGGGACACGGATGATGGTAGTGCTCATGCCTCGCCGGTAGCGATGATGATGCGGGCCACTTCCGAGGCCGGGTAATACACACGCCTGCCGATCTTGCGGCCGCAGGCCTTGAGTGCGTGAGTGCTAAGGTCACTCGGGTAACTGAGGCTGTATCGCAGACCACCGGTGGAACGTCCCAAAGGAAGAAAAAGATGGATTACGTGTTAAGCGACTGTTTTACCGTAAGAAGTGTCAAAAAGCGTAACTCGTTGATTGTTGATAATGGTGCCCGGGGCCGGAATCGAACCGGCACGGTGTTGCCACCGAGGGATTTTAAGTCCCTTGCGTCTACCAATTTCGCCACCCGGGCCGCTTTGTAGCGCAACGGGATTCTAGCATACCCGGCGGTATACTATTCACCTGGCACCAATATAGGTGATGCGCAGGGCTTCATACAAAATGCATATCAAGGCGCGGCTTGCAGGCAATGGCAAGCCCTTGTCAAAAGTCGCAAAGCTTCCGCTCCTGCTCACGCTCCTGACCTGCATCCGTGCAGGCCACACCGAGATGCATTCTGTTTGGCACCTGAACAATTGATTGTTACTCACCCGAATGGGCGAGATGCTGACTTGCAGCAATGCAAATCCCGGCAACTCCCTATACACTTTGACCTGAATCCGTGGATTCAGGTTTGAGTAAAACGTATTCTTCTCCATCCCAGGGAACATGCCTTGAAAATACTTGCAGGAGACGTTGGCGGCACCAACACCAGACTGGCGGTCTTCGATACCGGCGGAAAGATGGAAGCACTGGCTGCACAAACCTATTCCAGTCAGCAGTACACGTCATTGCGGGATATCCTGCGGCTGTTTCTGGGCACATGTAAAGCAGATTTTCAGGGTGCGGCTTTTGGCATTGCCGGCCCGGTTCTCAACGGCGTGGGAAGGGTTACCAATTTACCCTGGAAAATAAAAAGAGACCAGCTGGCCAGGGACATCGGTATTCCCCAGGCGTGGCTCCTGAACGACCTGGAGGCAAATGCCTGGGGGCTTGCAGCCCTGGACAGGCAAGACCTGCATGCCCTTCATCCGGGAAGAGAAAATGCGCGGGGCAACTGCTCCATCATTTCTGCAGGCACCGGCCTTGGTGAAGCCGGGCTTTTCTGGGATGGCAAGCACCATCGGCCTTTTGCCTCGGAGGGGGGACATAGTGATTTTTCCCCCGCCAGTGAAATCGAAATCGCCCTGCTGCAGTATCTTCAGCAGCGCTATGGTCATGTCAGCTGGGAGATGGTTGTCTCCGGCATGGGCCTGATCAATATCCATGATTTCCTGTGCATTTATCGGCAGGAAAAAGCACCTCAATGGCTGCTTGATGCAATGTTCAGCAGCGATTCTGCTGCTGTTATATCCCGGGCCGCTCAAGAGGGAAAATGCCCGATATGCACCGAGGCGCTGAACCTGTTTATGCGCCTGTATGGACGTGAAGCGGGAAATCATGCACTGAAAATCATGGCTACTGGTGGCGTGTACATTGGTGGCGGTATCGCGCCAAAAATTCTGGGGCAGCTGCAGGATAGCGCGTTCCTTGAAGCGTTCTTCTCCAAGGGCAGTATGGAAGCGCTGATGCGGGACATGCCGGTAACTGTGATTCTGAATGAAAACACTGCGTTGTATGGGGCGGCGCTCTATACGGCAGCTCAAATGAACAGGCGGTAGCTGGCTACCGGTTCAAAACGGCCACAAAGACCATCCCTTGTTTTCCAAACGATTTTCACATTTTTTCAGCTGCCCGGCATAAGCCCTGGACTGACGATCGACCTTGTCTGCCACTTTCATCAGCCAGGGTTTCTTTTTGTAGCTGCGGTTGCGATAGCCCCCATGGCCCTCATGATAGGCAAGGTACTGGTGTTTGGCATCCCATTTGGAAATGCCCAGCTTGCCGTGGCTGACAGTTGTGTACCAGCCGACAAAATCCACCGCATCACCAAAGTCATCACGATCTGCACCACGATTGCCGGTTTTCTGAATGTACCAGTCCCAGGTTTCATCCTTGGCCTGTGGATAGCCGTATGCAGTGGATGGACGTTTCCATGGAATAATCCCAAGGAGCTTCCCCCTGGGAGGTTGGGCGTCATCCCGAAACGCCGACTCCTGGCGCAGAATAGCCATTTGCACGTGAATGGGTGTACCCCAGCTTTTTTCCGAGGCTCTGGCGCTTTGGTACCAGCCATCCTTTTCTTCGAAGATTACGCATACATTGTCGATGTTGGTCGGGGGAGTGGTTGCACAGCCACTGATTACAACGCCAACAAGCAGTAACACAGGAAAATTGTGCATATCACTGATATTGCTTATGGTTTGAACAAAAGAAAACAACCCGCATGGCAACCTGCGGGCTGTTCCGGGTTCCTTCAGGAGAAGGTTGCATGGAGGCTGAGCCCGGAATCGAACCGAGGTCCACGGCTTTGCAGGCCGCTGCATAACCACTCTGCCACTCAGCCATTGAGTGTAACAGCTTCATCGCTGTCAAAACGAAAAACCCCGCCGGGCTGCGGGGTTGGTCGAGATTCTGGAGCGGGAAACGAGATTCGAACTCGCGACCCCAACCTTGGCAAGGTTGTGCTCTACCAGCTGAGCTATTCCCGCTTGGTGAGGCGGTATTCTACTGGCGCCGCCACAGTTGTCAAGCATCGCCATCATTTTTTCTATCCTCCGCAAGGCTTGGCCAGGCAGCGCGCAGATACACCATCATCGACCAGAGAGTCAGCACCACCGCCACATACAGCAACAGCTCACCAATGCGATAGACCGGCAGCCCAAACAAATCATGACGGTAAATGAGCAGCGTGATCGCCCCCATCTGCGTGGCGGTCTTGAATTTGCCTACCCAGGATACTGCAACAGTGCAACGGGAACCCAGTTCGGCCATCCATTCCCGCAGGGCGGAAATGGTGATTTCGCGGCCAATGATGACCGCAGCAGAAACCGCCATCCAGGGGGAAGGATTGTCAGCCACCAGCAGCACCAGTGCGGTCGCCACCATGAGCTTGTCCGCCACCGGATCCAAAAAGGCTCCCAGAGGTGAAACCAGCCCCATGCGGCGCGCCAGATAACCATCCAGCCAGTCTGTGAATGCTGCAATCGTAAATACCAGCGCAGCCATCTGGTGATTCCATGGAGCAGGCAGGTAAAACAAGCCGATGAAAACCGGGATCATGATGATCCGGGAAAAGGTCAACAAATTCGGTATGCTCCACATTACTCTTTTCCGTGAAATGCCTGATAAATCTTTTCTGCCAGCTTGTTGCTGATACCATTTATTGTGGCGATATCCTCCACTCCAGCAGTGGACAGGCCTTGCAAGCCACCGAACTGTTTCAGCAGCATCTGGCGCCGTTTCTGTCCGATTCCAGAAATATCTTCCAGAACAGAGTGCGTACGGGCTTTGTTGCGCCGTTGCCGGTGGCCGGTAATGGCAAACCGGTGCGCCTCATCCCGAATATGTTGAATCAGGTGCAGCGCCGGGGAATGGGCGCCAAGTATAAGGGGCTGTCGGCGTTGCAACAAGAAAAGTTGCTCCATTCCCGCACGCCGCTCGGCTCCCTTGGCTACAGCTACCAGTAAAACGCCATATACACCGATTTCGGCCAAGATTTCTGCAGCTGTGGACAGCTGCCCTTTGCCGCCGTCGATAAACAGGATATCCGGCAGCCTGCCCTCACCGGAAAGAGCGCGAGTGTAGCGCCGTTGCAGCACCTGCGCCATGGCAGCATAGTCGTCCCCCGGCGTAATGTCCTTGATATTGAAGCGCCGGTAGTCGCTCTTCAGCGGCCCCTCGGCATTGAATACCACGCAGGAAGCCACTGTTCTTTCTCCCGCCGTATGGCTGATATCAAAACACTCCATACGCGTTGGCGGTTCATCCAGCCCCAGTGCCTCCTGCAAAGCTTCCAGGCGCACCCGGGCATTGCTGCTGCTGGCAAGGCGGCTGCGCAGGGCGATCTGTGCATTGTGCACTGCCATTTTCAACCAGCGGGCACGTTCGCCGCGTGGAGATTGGCGCAGACGCACTTTTCTGCCTGCCTGCCGCCCCAGTGTTTCCTGTAACAGTTCCTGATCTTCTACCCTGTGGTTGACCAGGATCTCGGCGGGCACCTGTTTCCCCAGGTAGTACTGTGCGATAAATGCAGAAAGTATTTCGCCAATCTCCCGATCCTTGCTGCCACGGGGAAAAAACTGTTTGTTGCCCAGGTTCCTTCCCTGGCGGATGAAGAACACCTGTACGCAGGCCTGTTCTTCCCCCGTGGCACAGGCAACGATGTCCAGATCCCCTTTTTCACCACTGACGTACTGGCGTTCCTGCACCTTGCGTATGGCCTCGATCTGATCCCGGTAGCGCGCTGCCTGCTCGAATTCCAGAGTGGCGGAGGCCTGCTCCATACGCTCTACGAGACCATTTACCACATCGTGGGCCTTGCCTTGCAGGAACAAGATGATGTCTTCTACATCGCGCATGTAATCCTGCTTTCCAATCAACCCCACACAAGGGCCGGAGCAACGCTTGATCTGGTGCTGCAAACAGGCTCGGGAGCGATTGTTGTAGTAGCTGTTTTCACATTGGCGTACGGGAAACAGCTTCTGCAACAGATACAGGGTTTCCTTTACCGCTGCGCTACTGGGATAAGGGCCAAAATAACGCCCTTTGTCCTTGCGCGCCCCGCGGTAGAAACTGATGCGGGGGTAGTCATCGTCCGAGAGGTAAATATGGGGGTAACTCTTGTCATCCCGTAACAGAATGTTATAGCGGGGCTTGAGTTCCTTGATCAGGTTGTTTTCCAGCAACAGCGCCTCAGCCTCTGTATGCGTCACTGTGATTTCAATACCCTGAATCTGCGACACCATGGTTTGGATGCGTAAATTTCCAGCGCGCTGAAAGTAACTGCTGACCCGGCGCTTCAGGTTTTTCGCCTTGCCCACATACAGCACTTTGCCATCCACACCCAACATGCGGTATACCCCCGGCCTGTGGGTCAGGGTCTTGAGAAATGCTGCGTAATCAAAGGGAGTCTTCTTTTTCACCATGACCGGAAAATCAGCATTCGGTAGCGGAAGCCTGCGGCAACCCTAGAGCAACTGTCCTGCGCGTTCAAACACCTGCCGGAACATCAATGGCGTCAGGCGCCGGGTCTGGGTGTTGTAGCGGCTGCAATGATAGGAATCCAGCAGTACCTTTCCCTCGCCCAAATTACGTTCGGCTCCATGGGCAAAGGGGAAATCCACCTGCCGCTTGCCCATGGCCGCAACTACTGCACGATGGGCTATGCCTCCCAGCGCCAGAACCACGCATACAGGCGGCAATAACTGCAATTCCTGACGCAAAAAAGCATTGCACTCCCGCACTTCACCACCAAGGGGCTTGTTCTGGGGCGGCAGGCATTTTACCGCATTGGTGATGCGGCAGTTTGCAAGCTGCAGGCCATCATCCACATGCGTCGATGCGGGGGCGCTGGAAAAGCCACATGCATACAGTGTTTCATACAGCAGGATGCCCGCGTGATCACCGGTAAAGGGACGGCCCGTAGCGTTGGCGCCATGCATGCCCGGCGCCAGACCTACAATCAGCAGGCGTGCATCAGGGTCTCCAAAAGGGGCCACCGGGCGACAATGATAATCCGGGTGTTGTTTCTTTACCTCCTGCAGAAAACCCGCCAGGCGCGGACAGGCCCGGCAATCCGGATCGAACCCAGCATCTCTCATCTATTCAGCTCGATCAACCCGTAACGCAGGGCAAAATGTGTCAATTCCACGTCATTGTGGATTTCCAGTTTTTCAAACAGGCGGGTGCGGTAGGTGCTGATGGTCTTCGGACTAAGAAACAACGCGTCGGAAACCTGCTGGGTGGTGCTGCCCTTGGTAATCATCAGCATGACCTGCATTTCGCGGGGGGAGAGCTTGGCCAGAGGCGTTGATTTTCCTTTGTTCACCAGTGAGGAAAGGCTCAGGCGCTGAGCCACTTCATTGCAGATATAATGCTCTCCCCGCGCCACCTGGCGGATCGCCTGGGACAATTCTTCTGCCGGGCAACCTTTGGTCAGGTAGCCTGCGGCTCCGGCATCCAGCAGCTGGTTGGGAAAAGGCTGATCATCCAGCGCGGTCAGGGCAATCACCTTGTTTTCAGGATCGATACGGACAATGCGGCGAGTGGCCTCAATGCCGCCAATACCCGGCATATGCACATCCATCAGTATCACATCCGGCGACATCTGGCGTACCAGCTCTACCGCATCTTCACCGTTCTCCGCTTCCGCCGCCACCGTAATCCCGTCCTGGGCATCAAGAATGCTCTTCATTCCCGAGCGGAACAATGCGTGGTCATCTACCAGTAAAACCTGAATCATCTCGTTCCTTACAAAGGGCAGTTCAAACAATAACGGAGCCATCCTACTCCATGGCAAAGCCTATTTCCAACCGCAAAGATACCCAATCTCCGCCTCGCTGATGTAAACTTGGGGATATCGAGACAACGGTGCTTTCCCTGTGGCCACTGATCAAGACAACCCCGCCAGCAGACTTCGCCCCTTTGCCGGGGCAACTTTCCATATCACCATCAAGGGGGATTGCATGGCGCCCGTGCTGGGTAACGGTCAGCTGGCGCCCGTGCGAGAATCATTTCTGTATATGCCTGGCGATATCATTGTCTTTGAAGCTGATTTTGGGCAAATGCTTGTCCACAGGCTGCTCGGATATTATCTTCGCCGGGGCAAACTCCACTTCCTCACCCAGGCCGACAATGCATCAGGCGTTGACAGAGGGATTTCCAGACAACGAATCATTGGAAAGATCCAATCCCCCGTCACCTTCAAAAAGCGCCTGTTCAGCCTAATGCGATTTCTGCGATATATTTATAAGATACTGATAATCCGTGAATTTCGCTGAAGAATTTTTGCACCAAACCGATGGCTTCCCTCATGGATGGCAAGGCGCAGCCTGGGGGGAGGAGCGCATGGCTATCGACTTTCTTGGCGGACCCTATGCATTTGACGGGCTGAACCAGGTTCAGATCAAGACCATCAGCCGCCGTTTCTCGGGTTTGGTCTGTGCTGCACCAGCTGAGCACTCCCCGGCCATCCACACGCATATCTGCAAGCTGCCAGAGGAGTATTTCAAAACCATTGACACCAGAGACTGGGAATACCGGCTGGATTTCGACTA
>JALWMK010000025.1 GCA_027083925.1 Sedimenticola sp.
TGTGCCAGCTTCTCTGCCTGTAACGCCTCTGCTCGAGCGATGTCCACATTGCTTTGGTAGCTGTTGCGGATTTGCAGGGGGATTGAAAACTGCAATGCCAGCAGATTGCCGTTGTCTTCCCTTCCGGTAGAAACGCCAAAGGTGGGATCGGCTTTTCTTTCCCGGTCTGCTGCACTGATCTTTCGTTTGGCGATTTGTGCAGTAAGCAGGGCTGCTTGCACCTCGGGATGTTGCTGGGCAATGGCTTCCAGATCGGTTTCAGCTGGCAAATTTATCGGCAGGGACTCGGGAAGGCGAATTTCTTCGGCCAGCATCTGCCCGCCAAGAGAAAAGAAATCGCTGTTTGCCTGAATGAGTTCTGCCTGGTTCCTGGCCTGCTGTATGGTTGCTTCTGCAAGAGACAGCCGTGCCAGTTCCAGTTCCGCCTGGGGGATATCGCCGGCTGCACGGCGTTGTTTTGCCAGCCGGGTGAAATGTTCCAGTATTTCTGTTCTGTGTTGGGAAAAGCTACTGATGGTACCTTGGATGGAGATGCGCCCAACAGCATCCAGTAGTTCAATGGATTTAGCCAACCGTAGCGCCGCCAACTGCTGCCGGGCAGCCTGGAACTCGGCCTGGGCAACCTGTTCCAGAGCGCCCCTTTTGTCGTGCCAGTCGATAGTCTGGCTAATGCCAAGCTGGTAGGTGTTGACGTCAGTGCGTTCTGCCTCGGCTTCAAGCTCCGGGTTGTTCAGGGGCAGCGTTGCGCCATCGAGCTGCGCCCGGGCAGCATCTATGGCAGATTGTGCCGCAAGTATTTCCGGATTCGCCTGTAGTGATCGATTGACGATGTTCGCCAGTTTTTGCACCCCGGTGGGGAGAGTGGCTGCTTTGGCTTGCGCTGCAGGTATCCAGGTGGCGTTCGCCACGATTGCAGCCAGGATGCCTGCGTACATGCAGATAGAAAACTTCATGGTCTGATTTCCTTGGAAAAACGATTGACGGCCTCTGAGCGGCTATCCGCAAACCTGCGGACATGCCAATAATCCAGAAGCAATAAAGCTGGGAAATCAGCCGGTTATCGGAGGGCGCAGCAGAGAGGGAGGAGAAAATGAATGCCAGGAAAGCAAATAGCCCGATAGTGAAACGCTACGGCTGCCTATGGCGGGAATACTGCTGGTGCAATTCAGGCCCAGCAGGTGGCTGGTGCCGTGAGCGCAGTGATTGCAGTCGGAATCATCGGCGGAATCGCCGGGGAGAGGATTGTCTGTGCCGTCGGCAGACAGGTGCACGTCATCCGCAGCCAGCTCGCCATGCACATCTGCAGCCAGCGCCATCCCATACCCAAGGATGGATACGATCAGCCATATTTTGAGAATGCGAGCGAGCATCAGAAATCCGGGAATCAATACTGATGGCCAGTCTACCCGAGTTGTTGCTGAGTGACAATGTGAACAGGGCACCCAAATCTGCATTTATTCCCGCGCCGGGTTAATTGCTAGGACGAACAGTAACAAAGCCCCATTCAGTGTCAGCCAGGCGTTCCGGGGCAAGGCGTGCTCGGCAGGGAATGGCCCAGCCCTTGCCAAGGCGCACAACGCAGTACCGGGACGCCTGGCTGGCTTCTCCTGCGGACTGACCATCCAGAGGCCGCTGAGTGAGGCTTTGTTACCGTTCGTCTTAGTGAGTCTAGTCCCAATCCGAGCGGTAGAATCTCGCCGGTGTCCACGTCTTTTCCTCATGCAAGTTTTTGGCGCTATACTGGTGCAGGTTTCTGGGTGAATTCCACTCGAAACGTCAAGGGCACCTCTATTATTCTGTTTGAGCAGATTCGTGAGGGTTGGCGTTCCTCACCCTGGAAAGCAGGCGGGATGAGATTCGCCAACGGCGACCATCATCCGTAATCACTGTCACGGTTTTCTGATTGAGCCTGGTCAGCGTACCCAACTGGTGCTGGCCTTTCGTATCAAAGCTCACGCGGTTGCCGATAATGAAAGCCATCAGGTCGTAGTTAAAGTGCCATGCTGAACATTTCTTCTAATGTGTCGATTCCGGATGAGGAAATAGTGCTTTCGGCGATTCGTGCTCAGGGTGCCGGAGGGCAGAATGTTAACAAGGTCTCTTCGGCTATTCATCTGCGCTTTGATATCCGAGCCTCTTCTCTGCCGGATTTTTATAAGCATAGGCTGCTCATGCTGAAGGACCGGCGCATCAGCAAGGACGGGGTGATTGTCATCAAGGCGCAGCAATACCGCACTCGGGAGAAAAACCGCGAGGATGCCCTGGAAAGGCTGCGGCAGTTGATCAAGGGCGTGGCCGTGGTAAAGAAAGCCAGGCAGCCCACCAAGCCCACCAAAGGTTCACAAAAGCGCCGGGTGGACAGTAAAGTGAAGCGGGGCAGAATCAAATCGCTGCGAGGCAAGATAAGGGATTGACAGGATATTCAGGAAGTCCTTTCCTGCGACTTTGCTTCAGGATCTGTGTCGTTGGTGGCGGGGAGGGTGAAGGACAGCAGTCCGGCAGTAAATACAAAATCAGCAGACAATCACAGACGGGTTTGCAGCCCCCCGATCTGGCAGGCCAGCTCTGAATCATGGTGCCGGTGAGCAGGCGTCCCGGTACTGCGTTGTGCGCCTTGACAAGGGCTTGCCATTGCCTGCAAGCCGCGCCTTGATACGCGTCCTGTTTGAAGCGCTGAGGGCGACATATTTGGTCGCCGGGTTAATAGTAAATTGCTTTTGCCTGTGCTTCTGCATTGCCAATGTAGGTGGCGGGGCTGAGTGCTTTCAGTTCTTCCTTTACGGCTTCCGGCAGGGCGAGGCCGTCGATGAATGCCTGCATGTCCTGCTGGTTGAGGCGCTGGCCACGGGTCAGTGCCTTGAGTTTTTCATAGGGTTCTTCGATGCCGTAGCGGCGCATGACGGTCTGTATGGGTTCGGCGAGCACTTCCCAGTTGGCATTCAGGTCTTCGCGCATCTTTTCCGCATTGGCTTCGAGCTTGCCGATGCCGCGCTGCATGGAACCAAGAGCAATCAGGCTGTAGGCGAATCCCACGCCCATGTTCCGCAGCACCGTGGAATCGGTGAGGTCGCGCTGCCAGCGGGAAACCGGCAGTTTTATGGCCAAATGCCCGAACAGGGCGTTTGCCAGCCCCAGATTGCCCTCTGCATTTTCAAAATCGATGGGATTGACCTTATGCGGCATGGTGGATGAGCCGACTTCCCCGGCAATGGTTTTCTGCTTGAAGTAGCCCAGGGATATATAGCCCCAGACATCGCGGCTGAAGTCGATAAGGATATTGTTGAAGCGGCTGATGGCGTCGAACAGCTCCGCCATATAGTCATGGGGTTCGATCTGTATGGTGTAGGGGTTCCAGACCAGCCCCAGGTTTTCCACGAACTTCTCCGCATGGGCCGGCCAGTCGATATCCGGGTAGGCACTGAGGTGGGCGTTGTAGTTGCCCACGGCGCCGTTGGTTTTCCCCATCAATGCAACCCCGACCACCCCTTCCCGCTGTCCCCGCAGGCGGTGCACCACATTGGCCAGCTCCTTGCCCATGGTGGAGGGGGAGGCGGGTTGTCCGTGAGTGCGGCACAGCATGGGTGTGGCGGCCAGTTCATGGGCAAGTTCGCAGATGGCGTGGATGGTGGCGTCCATTTGCGGCAACAGTACCGAATCCCGGCCCTCCCGCAGCATCAGTGCATGGGAGAGGTTGTTGATGTCTTCGGAAGTGCAGGCGAAGTGAATGAACTCGCTGACGGCCTCCAGCTCGTCGTTGCCGCTGATTTTCTCCTTGAGGAAATACTCCACGGCTTTGACGTCGTGATTGGTGGTGCGCTCGATATTCTTGATGCGCCGGGCATCCTCTTCGGAAAAACCGCTGATGATTTGCTCCAGGATCTGGTTGGCGCGGGTGCTGAGCGTTGGCACTTCCGGGATCTTCTCATGGGCCGCCAGGGACTGCAGCCAGCGCACCTCCACCAGTACGCGGTGATAGATCAGTCCATACTCGCTGAAGATGGTGCGCAGGCTTTCGGTTTTGGAAGCGTAGCGGCCGTCGATGGGGGAAACAGCGGTGAGGGGGGTGAGTTCCATAATCAACTCCAGGAAGATGCTCGTTCAGACGCAACCGGAAATCCCTGGTTGCGTCTGTTTGTATTTGTTACTCAGAGGCTGGCGATGCGATCCAGTGCCTTTTCCAGGTTTTCCATGCTGGTGGCGACAGAAAAGCGAATATGCCCCTGCATGCCGAAAGCCGTGCCGGGTATCAGCGCCACGCCTGCCTTTTCAATCAGGTGTTCCGCCAGCTCCAGGTCATCGTTGACGCCATTGAGACGTTCAATAAAGCCCCTGGCAGACGGAAACACATAAAAAGTGCCGTCTGTTGGCAGAGCCTCCATGCCATCGATGGTGTTCAGGTGCTCCACCACATAGTCATGGCGTTTCTTGAACTCCTGGAGCATTTCGCCAATGCAGTCCTGGGGGCCGTTCAAGGCTTCTTCCGCTGCGTATTGCGAAATGGAGCAGGGGTTGGAGGTGCTCTGGGACTGGATTTTCTTCATCGCCTTGATGATGTCCGCCGGGCCGCCGGCATAGCCGATGCGCCAGCCGGTCATGGAATAGGCCTTGGAGACGCCATTTAGTACCAGGGTACGGTCATAGAGGTCGGGGCAGGCATGGAGGATATTGACGAAGGGCATGCCGGTCCAGCGGATATGCTCATACATGTCGTCGGTGGCGATGGCTATTCGGGGATGATTCCGCAACACCTCGCCCAGGGCGGTCAGCTCTTCCCCGGTATAGGCCATGCCGGTGGGGTTGGAAGGGCTATTGATGATGAACAGGCGTGTGTTTTCGGTTATGGATGCTTCCAGTTGCTCTGGGGTGATCTTGAAATGCTGGTCTGCACCAGCGTGAATCAGCACCGGTAAGGCACCTGCCAGAATCACCATGTCAGGATAGGACACCCAGTAGGGTGCCGGGATGATCACTTCATCGCCCGGATCCAGTATCGCCTGGGCCAAGTTGAAAAAGCTTTGCTTACCGCCACTGGAAACCAGAATCTGCTCGGGACTGTATCCCAGCGCGTTATCCCGTTGGAACTTGTCGATGATCGCCTGCTTCAACGAGGCAGTGCCATCTACGGCAGTGTATTTTGTTTTGCCTTCATCCATGGCTTTCTTTGCCGCATTTTTGATGTGCTCCGGGGTGTCAAAATCCGGTTCTCCGGCGCCAAGGCCAATGACGTCTTCACCAGCAGCCCGCAAAGCAGCTGCCCGGGCAGTAATCGCTAGCGTGGGGGAAGGTTTGACCGCCTGCACGCGGTGGGAAAGTTTGATATTCATGTGGTTTAGCCAGCTCTGTGGTTTATAAATCTTCCTTGGTTGTTATCATAGCCCAACATTGCAACAGTAAGAATCCCCATGACGAAAGAATTTCAACTTGTTTCTGATTTTTCTCCCGGCGGCGACCAGCCTGAAGCCATTTCCAGACTCACCGAAGGCGTTCGCAACGGTGAAGCGGGAATGACTCTCCTGGGTGTTACCGGATCGGGAAAAACTTTCAGTATCGCCAATGTGATTCAGGAATTGCAGCGGCCGGCCATCGTGCTGGCGCCGAACAAGACCCTGGCTGCGCAGCTGTATGGTGAGTTCCGGGAGTTCTTTCCGCATAATTCCGTGGAGTATTTTGTTTCCTATTACGACTATTACCAGCCAGAGGCCTATGTTCCTGCGTCTGACACTTTTATTGAAAAAGACGCCTCCATCAATGAGCATGTAGAGCAAATGCGTCTTTCCGCCACCAAGGCGTTGCTGGAACGCAGGGACACCATCATCGTGGCCACTGTTTCTGCGATCTATGGTTTGGGTGATCCGCGCCAGTATATGTCCATGCTCCTGCACTTGGTACGCGGAGAGCCTGTGGATCACCGGACGATCCTGCGGCGTCTGAGTGAACTGCAGTACACCCGCAATGAAACAGAACTGCATCGGGGTACATACCGGGTGCGCGGTGATGTCATTGATATTCACCCGGCTGAATCCGAAGACGAAGCAGTGCGCATCGAGTTATTCGATGATGAGCTGGAATCCATCGCCCTGTTCGATTCCCTCACGGGGGAGGTGAAACGCCGGGTGCCGCGCTATACGGTCTATCCGAAAACCCACTATGCTACCCCGCGAGAGACGATTCTTGCTGCGGTGGAGCAGATAAAAGAGGAGCTGAAAGAACGCCTTACCCAGCTGGATGGGATGAACAGGCTGGTGGAGTATCAGCGCCTTGAGCAAAGAACCCGGTTCGATCTGGAGATGATGCTGGAGCTTGGTTACTGCTCCGGTATCGAAAACTACTCCCGTTATCTTAGTGGCCGCCTGCCTGGCGAAGCGCCTCCCACCCTGTTTGATTATCTGCCCCCGGGGGCGCTGCTGGTGGTGGATGAATCCCATGTCACCATTCCGCAGTTGGGCGCCATGTACAAGGGTGATCGCTCCCGCAAGGAAACTCTGGTGGAATACGGTTTCCGCCTGCCATCAGCCCTGGATAACCGTCCTTTGCGTTTTGATGAATTTGAAGCGCGATCGCCTCAGACCATCTATGTATCAGCAACCCCCCGGGAATATGAAATCAACCATTCGGGAGAAGTGGTGGAGCAGGTGGTTCGCCCTACGGGGCTTGTTGATCCCGAGGTGGAGGTGCGCCCCGCAGTAACCCAGGTGGATGATCTGTTGTCGGAAATCAACCTGCGGGTTGCCGAAAAAGAACGAGTGCTGATCACCACGCT
>JALWMK010000026.1 GCA_027083925.1 Sedimenticola sp.
CGCCCAGGGATCTGCGCGAGGAAAAAGCGCGCATAATGGGATTGTCTCTGTTGCCGGCACGAAAGTCCGCCAGTTGCTTGATGACAACATTTTTCAGTTGCCCGGCGATTTGTGGATAGCCGCTGCCTGGAATGCCCCAGCCTTCCGGCCCGTGGCAGGTGATGCAGCTTGCCTTGTACAGTTTCTTGCCGTTACTGGCATTGGCGTCGAGCTTGATGGCCTGCTCAAATTCGACCAGATGCCCTTCGGCGAACGCCGGCATTGAAAATCCGATCAGGGCAATCCCCGATAGCAGGTTCAAGGATTTCCTCATGGGGGAGCGCTTGCATGGGCGGCCAAGTGTTATTCTGCGCATGGAGAGTATCCAGGTGTTGTGGAGTGCTGTAGGGCATATTGAATGCATAGCTGCCAAGTTGGATGAAGGGCTGTTCTTGCACAGTATGTTTCTATCCCGCAACCGCAGTGCTTGTCCTTGACCCAGATCACAACCTGGCTGGAAAAACAAATGCTGCGTAAATCCGGCGGCACTGAATCCGCCTGTTTCCTCGTGACAACAGGGTCCGGGTCGGAAGTGCATTTGTACAGGGGGATCCACCGCCAAGGTTCCTTGCTCCGCAACGGTGCGGATGGCGAGCAATTTGTTCCGATTCCCTGTAATATTCCCACCTCTGGTTCATAGCTCATGCCTGAATCCACAGAAATAAAATGGAAATCGGGTAACATTTTTTCATGCTCGAAGTGGTCAATCTGCAATGCACTCGTGGGGATAGATGCCTGTTTTCCGGGATCGGCTTTACTGTGGGCGAAGGAGAATTGCTGTATCTGTACGGCCACAATGGCAGCGGCAAGACCACCCTCATGCGAACTTTGTGCGGACTCGTTGCACCCACGGATGGCGAGGTTTGCTGGAAAGATCTGCCCATACGCAAGCAGCGGGACGAGTACGCTGCGGAATTGTTGTATCTTGGGCACAAGAACGGACTCAAAGATGATCTTACCGGCGTGGAAAACCTGCTGGTTGCCTGCCGTCTGGCGGGGGTGTCGGTAAAGGAAGACAAGGCCTGGAGTGTGCTGGAGCGGATGGGCTTGCGCGGCCATGAAGATTTGCCTGCGAGAGTATTGTCCCAGGGACAGCAAAAACGGGTGGCGCTGGCGCGGCTGCTGCTCAGCGAGGCGCCCTTGTGGGTTCTGGATGAACCCTTTGTGGGGCTGGATGTGGCGGCGGTAGCGCTACTGGAAGCAGTGCTGGCCGAGCATGTAGCGCGGGGCGGCATGGTGGTTCTGACTACCCATCAGGAAGTTGCACTGACTTCCGGCAAGGTGAAGAAGCTGCGCCTGGGCTGGAAAGAGGACGGCTGTGTTTAGCGCTTTTCGGATTATTGTTGCCCGTGATCTGCTGCTGGCCATGCGGCGCCGCTCGGATGTACTTACGACCTTGTTCTTTTTTGTCATTGTGGTGAGTCTGTTCCCCCTGGGGATAGGGCCGGAACTGAATACCCTGCGCCTGATTGCGCCGGGGGTTTTCTGGGTGGCAGCGTTGCTTGCTTCCATGCTGGCACTGGAAAAGCTGTTTTTTGTTGATTACCAGGATGGCTCCCTGGAGCAGATGTTGCTTGCGCCACAGCCGTTGTCTGTTCTGGTGCTGGGCAAGGTGCTGGCGCATTGGCTGGTGACCGGGCTGCCGCTGGTGTTGTTGTCGCCATTGCTGGGGCTGCAGTACGATCTTTCCACAGCAACCATAGCGGTGATGATGTTTACGTTGTTGATTGGCACCCCGGCGCTGAGTTTGATCGGTGCCATCGGTGCGGCATTGACCCTGGGCATCCGTGGTGGCGGGGTGCTGGTGTCCCTGCTGGTATTGCCCTTGTATATCCCGGTGTTGATTTTCGGTGCGGGGGCGGTGGAGGCCGAGGCTTCCGGACTTGGCGGCGCCGGGCATTTGTCCATGCTTGGCGCAATCCTGCTGTTGTCCGCATTGGCTGCCCCTCTGGCAACCGCAGCCGCTCTAAGGATATCGGCGGAGTAATCTTTGGTATGGTAAAGCAAACCTGAATCTATGAATTATACTATTGTCTTCAAGCGTAGCTGGAATTTTACCGGCATCCTGTGGTCACATATCCTGAGCCTGTGGATTGATAAGGGGTGCAGAATGCGAATTAGTGGTTTGGATGGTGTAACAACCTGTTCCGGACAGCTTTCCGGCGTACCTGTAGCTTTGGGATGCAAATTAAGGTCCGGTGTGGCGGGCGAGTTTCTATGAGTGGCAGATTGAGTTTTTACCGGTTTTCATCTCCGGCGGCTTTTTACCCCCTGGCTGGAGCGATTGGGAAAGTATCCGCGCTGATAGCAGTGGTATTGCTTGCCATTGGCCTTTACATGAGCTTTTTTGTCGCTCCCACGGATTACAAGCAGGGTGAAGGTTATCGTATTATTTTTATTCATGTGCCTTCTGCCTGGATGTCCATGTTTATTTATCTGGTGATGGCTTTCTGGGCGGGCATCGGCCTGGTGTTCAATACCCGCCTGTCGTCCATGATGGCCCAGGCGCTGGCGCCGACTGGCGCCATCATGACATTCATCGCGCTGTGGACCGGTGCCTTCTGGGGCAAGCCTATGTGGGGAGCCTGGTGGGTGTGGGATGCGCGCCTGACCTCGGAACTGATTTTGTTCTTCCTTTATATCGGCTTTATCGCCCTGCAGGGTTCCATCGACGACACACGGCGCGCTGATCGCGCCGGAGCCGTATTGCTGCTGGTGGGTGTGGTCAATATTCCCATCATCTATTTTTCGGTCAAGTGGTGGAATACCCTGCACCAGGGGGCGACAGTGAGCGTAACCGAAGGCTCGAGCATGAGTACCATTATGTTGCAGGCCATGCTGATCATGACCTTCGCCTTCTGGGCCTACAGCGTTGCGGTAGCCATGTACCGGGTGCGGTCAATCATCCTGGAGCGCGAGAAAGATACGCGCTGGGTATCCGAACTGCCGGAGGTACGCCGATGAAAGGTGGAGTGTCTGAATTTTTTGCCATGGGCGGCTATGCCCTGTATGTGTGGGGATCTTTCGGGGCCACCGCACTGCTGATGATTGCCGAGCCCTTGCTGGTCAGGCAGCGCCGCAAAGCGGCCCTTCAGAGAATTTCCCGTCTTGTTCGTATTAAATCGGAGCAACAATCATGAAAGCCAGACACAAGCGACTGGGTTTTTTACTGGTGGGACTGGTGGTGCTGGGTGCAGCCAGCTGGCTGGTGTTCAATGCCCTGGGCAACAATCTGTCCTATTTCTTTTCGCCCACGGAAGTTGCTGAAAACAAGGTGCCGGCGGATCATGTATTTCGCCTTGGAGGACTGGTGCAGCCCGGCTCTGTGGAAAGAGGCGAACAACTCACCGTGCATTTTGACGTTACGGACAATGCACACACAGTAAGGGTCGCCTATACCGGCATTCTTCCTGATTTATTCAAGGAGGGCCAGGGTGTGATTGCCCAGGGGCGCATGGGGTCTGACGGTGTTTTTGTGGCCGATGAAGTGCTGGCCAAACATGATGAAAACTATATGTCTCCCGAAGTTGCCGATGCGCTGGAAAAAGGGCATCAGAAAGGTATTGAAAACATGGCCAAGGAGAATAAACCGCTATGATTCCTGAAATCGGACATTTTGCCCTGGTTCTGGCGCTGGTTCTTGCCCTGATCCAGTCGTTTTTCCCCCTGGTGGGCGCACAAAAGGGCATCGCCTCCTGGGTGGCCATTGCCAAACCGGTGGCAAGGCTGCAACTGGTGTTCACCGCCTTATCTTTTGCTCTCCTGACCTGGAGCTTTTTGCAAAGCGATTTTTCGGTGCTGTATGTGGCGACGAACTCCAATACCAGCCTGCCAACCCTGTACAAGGTATCCGGCGTGTGGGGTGCCCATGAGGGTTCGTTGCTGTTCTGGGCGTTGACGCTTTCCGTCTGGACCACGGCAGTCACCCTGTTCGGGCGGAGCATTCCGCCAGTAATGATGGCCAGGGTACTGGGTATTCTCGGGTTGCTCTCCGTGGGCTTCCTGATGTTCATGCTGTTTACCTCCAATCCTTTTGATCGTCTCATGCCGCCGCCGCCGGAAGGCAAGGATCTGAATCCGCTGCTACAGGATCCTGGTCTGGCACTTCATCCTCCGCTGTTGTACATGGGCTATGTGGGCTTTGCCATTCCCTTTGCTTTCGCTATCGCCGCCATGCTGGGTGGGCGGCTGGATGCGGCGTGGGCGCGCTGGTCCCGTCCCTGGACCCAGGTTGCCTGGGTCTCTTTGACCCTGGGCATTGCGCTGGGATCCTGGTGGGCCTATTACGAGTTGGGCTGGGGCGGCTGGTGGTTCTGGGATCCGGTGGAAAACGCCTCCTTTATGCCTTGGCTGGCAGGCACCGCTCTGATGCATTCCCTGGCGGTGACGGAAAAACGCGGAGCATTCAAGGCCTGGACCGTGCTGCTGGCGATCTTTGCTTTTTCCCTGAGCCTGCTAGGAATGTTCCTGGTGCGCTCCGGGGTGCTGACATCCGTGCATGCGTTTGCTTCCGATCCCGCCAGAGGAATGTTCATCCTGATGTTCCTGGTGACCGTAGTTGGTGGTTCCCTGGCGCTGTACGCAGTGAGAGCCTCCAAGGTGCGCAGCTATGTGCGCTTTGATCTGGTATCCAAAGAATCTGCCCTGTTGCTCAACAATGTAATTCTGGTGGTGGCTTGCGCAGCCGTTTTGCTGGGAACCCTGTATCCCCTGTTGCTGGATGCACTGAACTTGGGCAAGATTTCCGTAGGTCCTCCCTATTTCAATGCCGTCTTTATCCCCCTGACCGCGCCTTTGGTCGCGTTGATGGGCATTGGTGCCATGGCGCGCTGGAAGCGAGACAGCCTGGAGAATCTCTGGCCCAAGGTGCGCGTATCCCTGGTGGCCAGTGTGGTGTTCGGCGTGTTGTATCCAATTGTGGTGATGCAGCGGTTTGACTGGTTGGCGGCCGTTGGTATGGTGCTGGCTTTCTGGGTATTCTTCACCACCCTCAAGGTGACCAAGGATCAGGCGCGGGGCCGGGGGCTGGGTGGTTTGTCTCTCTCGCACTGGGGCATGGTGTTTGGGCATATCGGCATTGCTTTTTTCATCGTGGGCATCACCCTGACATCTATTTACAGTACCGAGAAAGATCTGCGGCTGGAAGTGGGTGAGTCCTATGAAATGGGCGGCTATGCCTTTACCTTCAATGGCTCGACCCATTTGCAGGGGCCAAACTATAGCGGAGATCGCGGCGAGGTGGTGATTACGCAAAATGGTGAGAAAATCACCGTGCTGCATCCGGAAAAACGCAACTACCGCTCGGGAATGCCCATGACCGAAGCAGGGATTGATGCTGGTCTGAGCCGCGATCTCTTTGTTGCCTTGGGCGAGCCTCTGGGTACCGAGGGCGCCTGGAGCCTGCGTCTGTATCACAAGCCTTATGTGCGCTGGATCTGGCTGGGTGCACTGATTATGTCCCTGGGCGGCCTTTTGTCTGCGGCAGACAAGCGTTATCGGGTGCTGGCGCGCCGGACAGCGACAGAAAAATCCCCGGTGGGGGCAACCGCATGAGCAAGAGCCGCGCCTTTATTCCTCTGCTGGCTTTTCTTGCCCTGGCGGGACTGTTCTATTTCGTGTTGATGAAAATGGGCAAGGGGGAATACAACCCCCGGGATATTCCCACAGAGTTCATTGGCAGGCCCGCGCCGAGCATTGATCTGCCCAACTTGCTGGACGAGAATGACCGGGTAAAGAGCAGTGACTATGCAGGCAAGGTCTGGCTGGTGAATGTCTGGGGTACCTGGTGCCCGGAATGCTGGAAAGAGCACGAATACCTGATGCATTTGTCACGCCAGGGTGTGCCCATTCTGGGCATAGACTGGCGGGACGAAAAGGCCGATGCTATCGATTTTCTCAAGCAAAAGGGCAATCCTTTCGTGGAAGTCGGATTTGATCCAAACAGCGATGCCGCCATTGATTGGGGTGTGTATGGCGCACCGGAGACCTTTCTCATCGATGCTGAAGGGATTGTTCGCGAGAAACATGCCGGTGCCTTGTATCCCCAGGTGTGGCAGGAAAAATTCGCCAAATATTTTCATGCCCAGCAGCCAACGGAGTAATCCATGCGTTTTATTGTTCGTGAAGCCACCGCTGTGAAAGCCTTTGCTCTGGTGCTCGGTTTGTGTATGGGTGCAAATGCCTTGGCAAGCGTTGATACCTACGAGTTTTCCGACCCCGGGCAACAAGCCCTGTACCTTGATTTGGTGCAGGAATTGCGTTGCCTGGTTTGTCAGAACCAGAACATTGCAGATTCCAACGCGGAACTGGCCCAGGATTTGCGGCGCAAGACCTATGAGATGATCAAAAAAGGCGAAAACAAGGATCAGATCGTGGAGTTTATGGTGGCCCGCTATGGCGATTTTGTCATGTACAGCCCGCCTTTCAAGGCCACCACCCTGATGCTCTGGGTTGGACCTGTGCTTATCTTTATTCTGGCGGTGGCGATGCTGGTACGCGTCATCCGCCGCCGCCCTTCCAGCAATGACCGCCTTCTCAGTGATGAACAGCGCCAACGCGCTGAACAGTTGCTGAATCAGACCGAGGAAAAATAATGACTTTCTGGATTATCGTTGCCCTGATGCTAGGGCTGGGTGTCGCTGTGCTGGTGGCCGTATTCTTGCGCAAGCGACCGGATATAACGAGCAGTCAGCGGGAACAGAATTTGCTTCTGGCAAAGGAAAAACTTGCGGATCTAGATCAGGAAAAGGCAGCAGGCAACATTGATGAAGAAACCTATGTCCAGGCAAAAGAAGAGCTGGAAGCCGGCTTGCTGGAAGATACGGAGGTGGAAGAAGCCGTCGCTACTGTACAGCCAGCCAGCGCCAGGCTTGCGGCGATTGCAGTTGCTTTGCTGGTGCCGGTGCTGAGTGTCGGTATCTATATGAAAACGGGATCACCCCAGTATGTGGAAATGGACGGTACTCCGAATCCGGCGGTGCAAAATCCCCATGCCATGAATGCCGGCGGAAATATGCCGACCATGGAGGAACTGTTGCTGGGCCTGGAAGAGCGGGTGCAGAATGCACCGGATGATACCGAGGGCTGGTTCATGCTGGGACGTGTGTACCAGTCCATGAACCGTTTCCCGGAAGCAGTAAAAGCTTATGAGCAATTGCGCCAGCTGACGGACAATCACCCCCAGGCGCTCATTGCTCTGGCGGATACCCTGGCCATGGTGCAGGGTGGAAAGATCAGCGGCAGACCCTATGAGCTGGTGCGCCAGGCGCTGGACAAGGAGCCGGACGACCCCACCGCCTTGTGGCTGGCAGGCAAAGGTGCGGTGGAAGCGGCAGACTATCAAAACGCTGTATATTACTGGCGGCGGGCGGAAGCGGCCCTGGCCGACAATGCCGAATTTGTACAGGAATTGCGGAACATGATTGCCCAGGTGAAGCAGGCGGCGGCCCAGGCTGGCACGGAGCTGGATGATCCAGGCTCCGCTGTCGCCGGAGCTGCCGCGCAGCCTGCTGCCATGGCGCAGCCTGTAGCTGCTGCGGGAGCGGCTATTGAATTGAGCGTCAGCCTCGCCCCCGAGTTGCAGGACAAGGTGAACTCCGGCGACCGTCTGTTCATCTTTGCCAAGCAGGTGCAGGGGCCGCCCATGCCGGTGGCGGCGATGCGCATCACCGCAGGCGATTTGCCCGCGAAGCTGGTGATGAATGACGGTAATATGCTTCAGCAGGGAACAAAACTGGCGGATTATCAACAGCTGATCGTTGCCGCCCGTATTGCCAAGGGCTCCCAGCCCTCGGCGGCAAGTGGTGATTTGCAAAGCGCAGAAGTCACGGTGTCCGTGGCGGACGGAAAAATGGTGGAACTGGTGATCGACCAGATCGTCCCCTGAACCTGTCAGGTGATTTTGTCCCTGTAGCGGGCAATGTCGGCGGTTTCCGGCAAAGGCTGGTGCTGCATAAGCCAGCGGCACATCTGTTCGCTGTACCAGGGAATCATCAGGCTGCCGTGGGCGCCGAATCCATTGAAGATATGGATCTTTGGGCAAGTCGGGTGTGTCCCCAGAAACGGCTGCCTGTCGCTGGTGGCTGGCCGCACGCCCGCTTCACTGCGCACCAGTTCTAGCAGTTGTGGGTTCTTCAGCAATACATTCATGCCCCGCAACAACTTGTTTGTGCCTTCCTTTGTGGGCTGATGATCCCGGGTTTGGTGGTTGTGGGTAGAGCCAAGGCGAAACATTCCGTCATCTATGGGCAGCAACCACTCGGCGCCATTGATGATCTTGTTCGGTAATTGTCCGGGGTGGGCGTTGGGCTTTTGCGCCAGGGTGAGTATCTCTCCCTGATCCGGGGCAAAAGGCAGATAGCCGAACCAGGGGCTGTGCATGCTGCGGTAGCCATCACAGAACACGATTCCTCCGGCCTTATAACCGCCATAGCACACATGTTCCGCGCTGATTTCCAGGTTCTCATGGCTTACTGTTGCAATATGCAGCGCCTGGTGTTCCCGTAGCCAGTGGGCGAGAAAGTGCAGCAGGGCAGGGAGCCGCACGTAGCCGGTGCGGTGCTGGGTGAACCCTCCCAGTGGCGCCTGTACGGGTTGGGGCGGTTCGTCCGGAGGGAAGCTCCCGCCCAGTAAATCCGCTATTGCCGCCTGTCCAGGCAGTCTGGCGTAAAAATGATGTTGCTCGGGACTGTGAAACAGGCGCAGCATCTCCACCCACTGCAGGAATGGCTCTTTTGCCTGCTGCGCGAGATGCGTATACGTCGTCGCAACGGCTTCCAGCCAGTCATGGATCTGTGGCGCATGGTTGAAGCGTTTTCCGGCAAGAGGGTTGATCACTCCGGCGGCGATCATGGAGGAGGAGCTTGTGTGCCCGTCGTCCAGGATCAGCACTTTCTTGCCGAGATTGATCAGACGCCAGGCCAGCAAGCTGCCCGCCAGTCCCTGACCCACAATCAGGTAATCGTAGATTTTGTTCTCAGGCACTATAGGACAGCTCTCATCATTCGTGATTATCAACCCGGTCCACCAGCGCAGACAGGGCGGCCTTTCTTGCATTATCAATTGGTCAGGTGCTGCAAACAGGACGCGTATCGATGTTACGGCTTTTGACAAGGGCTTGTCATTGTCTGCAAGCCGCGCCTTGATATGCGTCCTGTTTGCAGCGGTCTTCGCTTTGTTCCCACACCTCTGAAGCACAAATCTGCTTAAACAGAATGATGAGAGATGCCCTATACTTCCTGTCTAATAATAATCAACGAAAAAGCAAAGCCACCATGAGCTACCTTACCCGCCCCGTGGATCAAAAAGGCATGCCTGCCGGTATTCCCTATATCATCGGCAATGAAGCTGCGGAACGCTTCAGCTTTTATGGCATGCGCACCATTCTGGTCGTGTTCATGACCCAGTATCTCATGGGTACAGGCGGAGTGCTTGCGCCGATGAGTGAAGAGGATGCCAAGGGCTGGTATCACCTGTTCGTGTCAGCAGTCTATTTGACTCCGCTGCTGGGGGCAATTCTGGCGGATGTGTGGCTGGGGAAATATCGCACCATCCTGTTCCTTTCCCTGGTGTATTGCGGCGGGCATCTGGCGCTGGCGCTGGATGACAGCCGGCTGGGGCTGGCCATCGGACTGGGTCTGATTGCCCTGGGCGCTGGCGGTATCAAGCCTTGTGTGTCTGCCCATGTGGGTGATCAGTTTGGGCATGCCAACCGGGCATTGATCAGCCGTACCTTTGGCTGGTTTTACATGGCGATCAACGTCGGCGCGTTCATTTCCACCCTGCTGACCCCCTGGCTGTTGAAAAATTACGGCCCCCATTTGGCTTTTGGTGTTCCCGGCGTACTCATGGCGCTTGCCACTTTCATGTTCTGGATGGGGCGCAACAAGTTCGTGCATGTTCCTCCAGCGGGCATGGGTTTTCTCAGGGAAGCGGTTTCCGCAGACAGCGTGCGCATCTTCGGGCGATTGCTGCTCATCTACCTGTTCATTGCGGTTTTCTGGGCGCTGTTCGACCAGACGGGGTCTTCCTGGGTGCTGCAGGCTCAACATATGGATCGGGTGCTGTTTGGCATCGAGTTGCTGCCTGCGCAAATTCAGGCGCTTAATCCCTTGCTTATCATTATCCTGATTCCGCTTTTCAGTTACGTGATTTATCCCTTTCTTGGAAAAATCATGAGCCTTACGCCCATGCGCAAGGTGGCGATGGGGCTCGTGCTGGCTGCTGCTGCATTCGCCGTCTCTTCCCTGGCTCAGGAGCGCATCGATGCAGGGGGGATGCCCGGCATTTCCTGGCAATTGCTGGCCTATGTGCTGCTCACCAGCGGTGAGGTCATGGTGTCCATTACCGTTCTGGAGTATTCCTACACGCAGGCGCCGCGTACCATGAAGTCTTTTGTCATGGCCCTGTTTATGCTGTCGGTTTCCCTGGGGAATATTTTTACCAGTGCCGTAAATTTTTTCATTCAGAATGAGGATGGCAGCCTGCTTCTTACAGGTGCGGAGTATTTCTGGTTCTTTACCGTGTTGATGGCAGTTACTGCGGTGCTGTTTGCTTTGCTTACGCCCTTCATCAAAGACAAAACCATTCTTCAGTCGTCAGAAAGAGCCGCCTGAAGAGCGCTGCGCGAGAGGTCTGCGAGGCTGCGGCGATCCTGCCCGGCTGACGGGATGGGATCGCAGAAGTATACATGCACCTTGCTTTCCCTGCGGGCCAGTATGCCGAACAGAATGGCGAAAAAACTGCGACCTTTGGTGTAGGGTATGTGCTTGTCCGGTTTTCCCTCACTGGTATAGCGTAATGCAATGGGGATAACCGGGCTGCCGGTCTCGATAGCAGCTGCGAAAAGCCTTGGGAAAAAATGCCTTACTATGCTGCCGTCAGAGGTGGTTCCTTCAGGAAAGATAGCCAGGCTGCGCCCTTCAAGCAGGCGTTCCGCAATTGCGCTGGATACCTGCTGGGCTTCGTGTTTTCCCCGGCGAATGAATACCGTGCCCGAGGCAGTGGCAAACCAGCCAATGACCGGCCAGTAGCGAATGCTGTCTTTGGAGAGAAAGGCCGCTCCGGTGAGAGCGTTGATGGTTGGTATGTCAACCCAGGATATGTGGTTGGCTACGATCAGGCCGGGATCTGGTGGCGAATTTCCGTGGGTTACTATCCTTATCCCCATGATTTTCAACAGCCTGGCTGACCAGCGTGCCACGGGCTTCGGTTCGGGACGTGTTTTTCCATCGGAAAGCCTGGTCTTCTTTATGTTCAGGCTCAGCCAGATGCCCGCCAGCAGGTGTAGCAGCAACAGCAGAAAGCGCCAGAGGATGCGCAGCAGGCTCATGTTTGCGCCTGCCCGATGGCAATGGAGACGAAGGTATCAATAACATCGGCGGGTAGCTGCCGAAATACCCCTTTTGCGAAAGAAGAATCGAAAGGCCTGATGCCGGTGAGCTGTACTTTCCTGGCATCAAAGGCCTCTGTGTTGCGGATAATCCTGAGAACAGCACATCCCGCCTTCAGGTGATCCGGTGCGTTGACGAAATCATGAACCCCCGGCGCCGCCAACAGCTTCCGGCGGAGGTTTTTTTTATCGGTGCGCAGCATTTGTTCCCGGCGCTTGTTGCGCAGTTGCCGCGCTGACAGTTTTTCAGTCATGGACAGGCTCTAAACTGTTAGAATAAGGGTTTACCCGCAAACGATGTATTCTACCTTAATGTCCACCAGCGGCGAGCATCAGACATCTTCTTTGTTGCAGCAGATCGACCTGCCTGAAGATTTGCGCCTGCTGGAAGTAGAGCAACTGGATGCACTGGCTGTGGAGCTGCGCAGATTTCTGGTGGAGAGTGTTTCCCGTACTGGTGGCCATCTGGCGGCAGGGTTGGGAGTAGTGGAACTCACAATCGCCTTGCACTATGTATTCGACACCCCGCGGGATCGCCTGATCTGGGATGTGGGGCACCAGGCTTATCCCCACAAGATCCTCACCGGCAGACGCGACAGAATGCGCAGCCTGCGCCAGAAAGGTGGACTGTCAGGCTTTCTGAAATGTGCGGAATCAGAATATGACGCGTTTGGCGCCGGCCATTCCAGCACCTCTATCGGCGCTGCTCTGGGCATGGCCATCGCCGCCAAGCTGGAAGGCATACAGCGCGAGCACATTGCCGTGATTGGCGATGGCGCCTTGTCAGCCGGCATGGCATTCGAGGCATTAAATCATGCGGGCGCACTGGATATGGACTTGCTGGTGGTGCTCAACGACAACGATATGTCTATCTCCCAGCCTGTGGGTGCGGTCAGCAACTACCTGGCGCGGGTGTTGTCCAGTCGCTTCTACAACAAGGTGCGCGAAGGCGGGAAGAATGTTCTGGGGGTTATGCCTGGTGTGCGTGATCTTGTGGATCGCTGGGAAGAGCATATGAAAGGCATGCTGATTCCCGGAACCTTGTTTGAAGAGCTGGGATTCAACTATATTGGCCCTATCGACGGACATGACCTGCCGCTGCTGGTGCACACCCTGCACAACATGAGGCAGATGCGCGGCCCCCGGTTTCTGCATGTGGTAACACAGAAAGGCAGGGGCTTTGCACCAGCGGAAGGCGATCCCTGTGTGTATCATGGTGTTGGCCCGTTTGATCCTGATACCGGGGAGCAAGCGGGTGCGGGCGGCTCTGGCGCCAAGACCTATACCCAGTTGTTTTCTGATTGGGTTTGCGATTGTGCCGCAGTGGACGAGCGGCTGGTGGCGATTACTCCGGCCATGTGCGAAGGCTCCGGCTTGGTGCGTTTCGCCAGGGAATTTCCACAGCGCTATTTCGATGTGGGTATCGCCGAACAGCATGCCCTGACGCTGGCGGCGGGGATGGCCTGTGATGGTTTGAAGCCGGTGGTGGCGATCTATTCAACCTTCCTGCAGCGTGCCTATGACCAGCTTATTCATGATATCGCCCTGCAAAACCTGGATGTTACGCTGGCAGTGGATCGGGCCGGCATGGTAGGCGCAGATGGCGCCACCCATGCCGGCGCCTTTGATTTGAGTTATGTGCGCTGCATTCCCAAGATGGCCATACTGGCGCCTGCGGATGAAAACGAATGCAGGCAAATGCTGCAAACAGCCTGGGAATATGATGGCCCGGCTATGGTGCGCTTCCCCAGAGGGACGGGGCCGGGGGTGACGCCGGAACCAGGGCGGAAGGCCTTGCCTTGGGGTAAAGGCAAGATTCTCCGCCAGGGGCAGGACATTGCCTTGCTTTGCTTTGGTTCCATGTTGTCGGTTGGCCAAGCCATGGCGGAAGAACTCAACGCCACAGTCGCCAACATGCGTTTTATAAAGCCACTGGATGTGGAGTTGCTGCGTCAGCTTGCAGCAGAACACCGACTGCTGGTGACGCTGGAGGAAAACGCCCTCATGGGTGGCGCGGGATCTGCAGTTTCAGAGCAGTTGCACAGGGATGGTCTGAATGTAGAGCTTATGCAGTTTGGCTTGCCGGACGAGTATCTGGAACAGGGCACCCAGTCTGAACAGCTGGAAATGGCGGGTTTGACCGCAGAACAAATGCTGACAATTGTCAGGGAACGCATGGGGAAAGATTCTTCCTGATCCTTTATCCCGGAAATTGCACCAGGCTGTGAAAAAAGGGATGACATTGCTGCCATCCCTTTTTTCATAATGCAGGTTAACCCACGGATTCGGGTAACAAGTCAGCTATGGTTGCGTGCGTCCATCATCTTGTCGATGATCGGACCGAGGATGACCTCCATGGCGAAACCCATCTTTCCGCCGGGCACCACGATGGTGTTACGGCGGGACATGAAAGAGTCCGGGATAATGCTCAGCAGATCCGGGAATTTCACATCACATTTTTCCGGATTGGCGAAGCGGATGACCACAAAGCTTTCGTCCGGTGTGGGAATATCCCGGGCGATGAAAGGGTTGGAGGTGTCCACTGTTGCAACGCGCTGGAAATTGATGTCCGTGCGGGAGAACTGCGGGGTGATGTGGTTGATGTAGTCCGGCATCCGGCGCATGATGGTCTCAACAGTCGCTTCTGCAGAATAGCCGCGTTCCTTGCCGTCACGGTGGATTTTCTGGATCCATTCCAGGTTGACCACAGGTACCACGCCAATGCCCAGGTCAACCTGGCTGGCAACATCAGCTTCATCGGTGACGACCATGCCGTGCAGTCCCTCATAGAACAGCAAATCCGTACCGCCGGGGATGTCTTCCCAGGGAGTGAATTCACCCGGTTTGTTGTCGCAGCCCAGGCGCGCATTGTGTTCCTCGGCTTCCTCGCCACTGTGTAGATAGTAGCGTTTCTTGCCTCCCCCGGTTTCGCCATAGACGCGAAACAGTTCTTCGATCTTGTCGAAGAGGTTGGCTTCCGGCCCGAAATGACTCATGCCTTGCGCCATTTTTTCCCGCATTTGAACGCGGTCATAGCGATGAAAGCTGTCGCCTTCGACGATGGCGGCGTTGATGCCTTCGCGGGTGAAGATATGCTCGAATGCACGTTTTACGGTAGTGGTTCCGGCACCGGATGAACCGGTAACTACTACGACGGGGTGTTTCTTGGACATGTCAGCCTCCGGAAAAGATAATCAATATAGTTCAAGAGCAAAACCACCTGCCGGCACATGCTGGTGGCTTGACTCTAAAGCCATGTAAGGTTTGAACTATATCATAATCCGCTGCTATCCGGATTGTGGCGGTGCAAGGAAGTTGTTGTATCCTGCAGGCTGCTGGACAGCATCAGCCCGGCCTGCGCGCTGCTGCATCAAGAGGCAAAAAGATGGTTGTTCAGCCACATATGCATCAGTATGCTGGCCCCGTAGCCCAGAGCAATGACCGGCGTCCACTTCAAATGACCGAAAAAGGTGTATTTCCCCCTCGCCTGTCCCATCAGAGCGACCCCGGCGGCGGATCCGATGGATAGCAGTGAGCCGCCCACTCCTGCGGTCAAGGTCACCAGCAGCCACTGCCCTGAGGACATGTCCGGCATCATGGTGAGAACAGCGAACATGACCGGGATATTGTCCACGATGGCGGACATTACCCCTACCGCTATATTGGCATATGTGGGTCCCCATTGGCTGTACATGACCTCGGATGCCATGGACAGGTAGCCGATGAAGCCCAGTCCCCCCACGCACAACACCACGCCGTAGAAGAAGAACAGGGTGTCCCACTCTGCCCGCGACACACTGCTGAAAATATCGAATGCAACCGGATCGCCGATCTGTCCGGCTTTCTCGGCAGATCGGCGGCTTTCACTGCTGGTGCGGGATTTTTTCAGGTAGTAGCCGAAGAACTGCAAATAGGCCAGTCCCGTGAGCATGCCGATGACCGGCGGCAGCTGCAAATAGTTGTGGAACAGCACTGCCGTGGTGATGGTCAGCAGGAACAGAATTACGATACGTTTGGCGCCCCGTTTGGTGGTGATGGATTCTTTGACGGGATCCGGGTGGGCTGTTGGTACGGACAGACTCATGATTGCCGCCGGTATCAACCAGTTCACCAAAGAAGGAATGAACAAGGCAAAAAAAGCCCAGAAATCGATGCCGCCCTGGGCGGTCTGGATGCCCTTCTGCCAGACCATCAGGGTGGTGATGTCGCCAAAGGGGCTGAAAGCGCCTCCCGCATTTGCTGCGACAACGATATTGATACAGGCCAGGAGGATGAACTTCGTGTTGCTGCCTCCCACGGCCATGACCACGGCGCACATCAGCAGTGCGGTGGTGAGGTTGTCCGCGACGGGGGAGATGAAAAATGCCAGCAGGCCTGTGACCCAGAACAGGGAGCGGAAACTCAGCCCCTTGCGCACCAGCCATACCCGCAGGCTTTCGAATATCAGGCGCTCGTCCATTGCGTTAATGTAGGTCATGGCCACCAGCAGAAACAGCATCAGTTCCGCATATTCCTCCAGGTTGTGCCGTACCGCATTTTCGACTTCGTGATCGAGTCCCTGGAATTGGTACACCAGCGCAATCATTGCCCAGATGATCCCCGCCGCCAGCATTACCGGCTTGGATTTGCGCAAATGGGTGAATTCTTCCGCCATTACCAGCAGATAGGCGGTGAAAAAAACCCCCAAAGAGGCAAATCCCACCCAGTGGGTGGTCAGATTGATGAGGATCTCCTCTGTTGCCAGCGCCTGTACCGGTGCAAACAGCAACAAAATAGCGGCAAACAATTTCAGCATGTGATGCAACTCCTTGAGTTTATCGTTTCATCCCTTTTCGGGAGAGACTGCCGCCTCGTTAATAGCGCACCAGTACCCTGTATTCCAGAATGGTGGATCCTTCCGCAGGTATCTCGATCTGCCATTCGGCCAATCCTGCCGCCACTTTGTTGTGCTTTGTGGATTCATGGATGATCTTCCAGTCCCCTGGGATGGGCTCCTGTACCGTGACTTTTATCGGCATGCTCTTGGCATTCTTTAGCTCGATGCGATAAGTGCTTTCCGCAGCATAGCGGTAGGGATGGCCAAAATTCACCTTTACATAGTCGAGTTGGGTTTTTTGGGCGGTGACGTCGAAGGCCTCTCCCAGCTTCAGGCGGATGGTTTCATTTTTTGGGGTATGATCCATGCGGTCTTCGCCCACGAACTGGGCGTTGCCGCCGCTGTCGCGTTTGTATACCCGCACGATGCCCTTGGGCAGAGGCATTCCCATGCCGTGGCTGACCTGGTTCTCAAGCTTGATATAAACTGCCGCCTTGAGCGGACGGCCGAGAGACTGGTAGGCAGCGTGGTAGTAGTAATCCTGCCCTCTGAAAACCAGCTCCTTGGTGACAGGAATTTTACTCGCGTTGAGCAGTGAAACCTGTTTGGTTTGTTTGTCGGCAATGGTGGTGGGGTATTCCAGGGTGTACAGGTGATATTCAAACAGCGCTTCTTCGCGCATGGGAGCGGGCGCTTCTGCGATAACCGCTTCCAATGCGGCGGCCCTTCTGTAGCGTTTTTGCTCTTCCACCTGATTGACGTCCCCGGCGACCAGCTGCAGCCGAACCCGCGGGTAAGTTGTGCCGCTGTTGTTGGTGAGGGTGACCCAGCCAGCCAGATCCAGCGCGTCATCCGTACTGTTCAGCTCTGCGACATAGTCTGCTTTCCAGCCCAGCCCACGGGACAGATAGGATAGTTCCAGCTCTTGTGCACCTGTGGCGGTGTTGTTGATTTGCGTCACCAGGGTAGGCTTGTCCCGCAGATTTTCCGGGATACTGGGGAAAATATAACGGCCTTGCGGATTGGTTTCGATGCGCCCGGCGATTTTTGCCACCACGCCATTGTTGGTGCTGAGAATGGTGGCTGCCTGTTGGGTTTCCTCGCCAGTGGCGGGATTCATGCGAACAATCTCTACGGCCTGGCCGACATATTTTTCCAGCATCTTTGCCGGAGTCAGCAAATCGAAGTTGAAATTTTGTTCCAGCACCTGCAATGCTTCAGGTTGGTTGATGTTGCGGAGCAGGGCGGTTTCCGGGCGTATTTTTGCGCTGACGCCGCGAATTGCCAGATCGATGCTGCCAGCGGGCAGGTCGGTCTTGCGTCTGTCCTTGATCAATGCCAGGTCATTGTTGTAGATGGTAATGGAGAGTCCGGTCTGGTCTTCGATCCCGGATACCAGTTCTGCTGCATTAAGGGATGCCGGGGTGATCGAGCAGGCCAGAAGAAAAGGGGTGAGTGAGCGCAATGAAACCATGAGCTTTCCTGCTGTTGTCGGCCAAAGGTTTCATAATATTAACCGAAATGAGGCCGGGTTAGGGCAGGGTTTTCCCCGGATTCAGGATGCCATTGGGGTCAAACAGGTTTTTTAGCTGGAGCATGAGCGCCAAGGTGGGGTCATCGATCTCCCGGCGTACGAACTCGCGCTTGACCAGCCCGATGCCATGCTCGCCGGAGAGGGTTCCGCCTAGCCCGAGAACCAGACTGAAAACCTCATCCAGGCAAGTCTTGGCCCCCGCAAGTTGTCGCGGGTCGTCGGGGTCGATCAGCAGGTTGACATGGATGTTGCCGTTGCCGGCGTGGCCGAAGTTGACAATGGTGATGGCGTGTTTTTGCGCCAGCCCGGTCAATCCGTGAATGAGATCCGGAATGCGGGAGACCGGCACCACCACGTCTTCGTTGATTTTTTTTGGGGCGATATTGCGCAGGGCAGGTGACAGCGCCTTGCGGGTGCGCCACAGTTTTTGCACCTGTTCCCGGCTGCTGGCGATTTCCACCGATAGGCAGCCCGGAATGTTGGCTGTTGCCGCCAATTGCTTGCTGGCGGCGTCGATAGCCGCAGTGCTTTCCTCAAGTTCAATCATCAATAGGGCGCCGGCGTTGTCTGCGAGTCCGGGATCGGAATAGTTTCTCACCATGCGCAGAGCCTGGCCATCCATGAACTCCAGTGCTGAGGGGGTGACGGGCTGTGCCATGATGGTGGATACGGCAGCTGCGGCTGTGGCTACGTCCGGATAAATGGCCTGCAGGGTGCGCCGGGCTTCGGGCAATGGGGTAAGCTTCAGGGTGGCCTCGGTGATGATCGCCAGGGTTCCTTCCGAGCCGATCAACAGGCGTGTCAGGTCATAGCCCACCACGCCCTTGGTGGTGCGCACACCGGTATGGATAAGAGTTCCGCTGCCGGTAATGGCGCTTAGTCCCAGCGTGTTCTCCCGACAGGTTCCGTATTTTACTGCCCTGGGTCCGGCGGCATTGCAGGCCAGATTTCCACCGATGGTACATACGGCGGCACTGGTAGGATCAGGCGGCCAGAAAAAACCGTGTTCGGCGACGGCCCGCTGCAACTGCTGATTGGTGACGCCAGGCTGTACCCTTGCCAGCCGGTTGTCCGGATCAATCTCGAGAATGCTGTCCATGCGTTCCAGGGACAGGGCGATGCCTCCGGCCGTGGGAATGGATGCTCCTGTAGTGCCGGTACCCCTGCCACGGCAGCTGAGGGGTAGTCGCCACTGGTTGCAATGCTGCAGTAACTGCGAGATCTGCTCATTGTTTCTAGGGAAGACCACGGCTGCGGGAATGGATTGCAGCTGGCTGTTGTCGTAACTGTAGGCAAGGGTGTCCGCCGGGTGAACAAGCAGATCCGGCGCTGGAAAAAGTGCCCTCAGCGTATCCAGGTGTTCGGTTTTCAATCGCAAAAGCCTGGTTCGCTGCTGTTACGCAATAACAGCAATTCAGTTTTCCTCGCCAAGCAGCTGGGTGTCAATCAGGTCACAGAGGCAGTGAATGATCAGCAGGTGTACTTCCTGGATACGGGCGGTGGACGGGCTGTCCACGCGGATCTCCCGGTCTTCTTTATGCAGGAGACTGGCGAGTTCGCCGCCATCCCTGCCGCTTAGGGCGACCACCTTCATTTGCTGCTCCTTGGCAGTTTCCATGGCGCGTAATACATTCAACGAGTTGCCGCTGGTGCTGATTGCCAGAAGGATATCGCCTGGGTGCCCCAGGGCGCTGATTTGTTTGGCAAATATTTCCTGATAGGCATAGTCATTGGCAATGGAGGTCAGGGTTGAGCTGTCAGTGGTCAGGGCAATGGCCGGCAGGCCGGGGCGCTCCCGCTCAAAACGGTTCAGCATTTCCGAGGAGAAATGCTGGGCGTCGCCGGCGGAGCCGCCATTGCCACAGCAGAGGATCTTGCCTCCTTCCAGCAGGCAGTTGACCATCATTTCCGCTGCGTCCTTGATGGGGGCGGTGATGAGCGGAAGATTGACCTGCTTGGTATTGATGCTGTCGGTGAAAAGGTGGTTGATGCGCTCAATAAGATCCACAGTTTTTTCCTGGGTAGATGCCTCAATGTCCGGGTTCCGGTTACTGAATGGCGTTCCTGATCCATTCAACCCGGTGTTCCCGGTCAATGCCGATTATATCGAATCTGCAGGCCGGCGTATGCCGGAAACGCTGCAGATAGTGCTGTGCCGCATGTAACAGCTTGCGTTGCTTGGCGGGAGTGATGGAGTCGATTGCAGAGCCGAATTCCAAGCCGCTGCGATAGCGAACCTCGACGAATACCAGGGTTTCCCCATCCTGCATGACAAGGTCGATTTCTCCGGACTTGCAGCGATAGTTCCGCTCGCTCAGGGTAAGTCCCTGGGTCTGCAGCCAGTGGCAGGCGAGGGCCTCGGCAGCCTCACCTTTGCGCAGGTGTGGTGCTTTCATCAAGGCGAATGTTCGGGGGTTCTGCGGGAAGCACGCTTACGGTGTTGACGGGGGGAGTGATCCCCAGTATCCGGGGGGGTGCCTGCAGGGAAATCCAGGTCATGCGGCGCAGTAACTGGTGTTCGTTATCCAGGTACAGCAGCCCGGTATTGCCTTTGAAGGGAGGCAGCCCGGCCGCTTCCAGTTTTCCAAGATGAGACAATACCTGGTAGGCATCGATTCCCATGGGCAGGAGGCGCAGATACTTTCTTTCGCTTCGGGCCAGATGATCCTGCAGGTTTTTCCGGGAAAGCGGATTGTCGGTATCACTGTCCAGCATCCAGGGCATTTCGGGCAGGATGATGCCAGCCAGGTCGAAACTTTCATCATTCTTCAATTGGCCGTCCCAGGCTCTGGATGTGCTCAGTACCGGCAGCCCCTCGGCAAAGTGAAACTGCAGCATGGGGCGTATCTGGCGCATTTGCTGTTTGTTGCCAATGGCGAAAACAAAATCCATGCCCCTGGGGGGCAGCGTATACTCGATACTCTCTTCCCTGGCTCTCTTCTGCTTTTCCAGCTGTGCCTTGCGTTGGGTGGACATGACCAGCTGCGCAACAGGAGTGGAAAAATCCTTGCTGGCCGGGTCGTAAGCTTGGGAGCGCATGCTGCTGCCGCCCAGTTGCCGCCAGGTTTCCATGAAAGCTGTGGCCATGCGCTTTCCCAGAGAAGAAGAGGGATAGAGTATGGCGGGTTCGCGGTATCCCTGGTAAGCGGCCCAGACTGCCACCTGGCGTGCCTCATCCTCGGGAGACAGCGAAAACTGGTAAAGATTCCGTGGCGGGATGCTGTCCGTGTTTACCTGGTTCAGCGCCAGCACCGGCAGCGGCAGGCCGCCTGCCCGGGCAAGCTGCATTACGGCCTGTTTGGAGAGGGGGCCGATCACAATATCCGCCCCCTCGTCTGCAACCTGATTCAGCAACGGCCAGATCTGCTCGCTGTTGCTGGAATCATAGAACTTTAGCCGCGGCCGGCTTTCGTCGGGGTCTTCGTACCAGGCGCTCATCAGGCCATCGCGGATGGCGCGCGCCGGTGAGGCATAAGGCCCTTCCAGTGGCAGGAGTACTGCAATCTGGCTGATTTCGACGGGGATTTGCTGCTGCTGACGGCTGTAATAGCTGGTGAGCAATTCCGGCACAGCAGGGTGATCAGGGTACAAATCCCGCCATTCCCGGTAGGGTGCGATGATTTCCCCGGGGGCATTGGGAAAGTCTCGCAACAAACCGGCAAGCTCCAGCCAGCCCTGGGTGATGGGGTCGGGGGCGGGGAACTGCTCTTTCAGCGACTGGGGGTTATGGCGGGCAAGGATCGAGAGGATCTCGGTTTGTATCTGTAGTCGCTGTTCGTCGGAGGGTAGCAGCTTGTCCAGGGCGATGAGCTCCGTGACATACCCGGTTCCATCCTGGCGCTCCCTGAATGCGGCGGCACGGATGGTATGAAAGCGAATTTTTTCATCATTGCCTGCAAGTGGGGGAACCGTTATCAGCAGATCGAGCGCCTTTTCCGGTTGGTGGCGCCCAAGAGCAAGGTCGGCCTGAATCAGTGCTTGCCGAAATTGCAGTTCCCGGGGCAGGGCTGTGCTGTCCAGCTGTCGAAGGATGTTATCAGCCTTGTCAAGTTGCCCGTCATGGATCAGACTGTCAGCTGCAAACAGCAGATACAGGTTGTGGGCGTTGTTCGAAGTGCGTTCTGCCAGATTCAGATACAGATCAGCAGCTGCTTCATAGCGCTGCTGATCGAACATGCGCGCCGCATGGCTTGCCTGGGGGTCGACCGGCGCAGCTGGTTTGACCGAAATGGTTTCACAGCCTGCCAGCAGGAACAGAAGCATGACCGGAAAGAGGATCTGTATGGAATATCTGTTGCGCATCGTCCATTTGCCCAAATTAAGGAAGCAGCAGAGTATCATATGAGCAAGCCTGAAGTGTCAAATCCCAGCGCTGTTTTATATGTGGTGTCCACTCCCATCGGGAACCTCGATGACCTCAGCTTGCGCGCCATTGATGTGTTGCGGCAGGTAGGGCGAATTGCCGCCGAAGACACCCGCCACAGTCGCCGTCTGCTGCAGCATCATGGTATAGATACTCCGATGCTGGCCTTGCATGAACATAACGAGCTGCAGGCAATGCACGGAATTTTGGGCATGCTCAGGGAAGGGATGCCCCTGGCGCTGATTTCCGATGCGGGCACGCCCTTGATCAGTGACCCTGGCTTTCCCCTGATCAGGGCTTGCCGCGAGCAAGGCATCCGGGTTTCTCCCGTACCCGGCCCTAGTGCTCTGATTGCCGCGCTGAGTGTATCGGGTCTGCCTGTGGATGCCTTCTGCTTCCATGGCTTTTTGCCCCGCACATCTGCAGCACGCAAGCGGAAGCTTGCCGAGCTGCAGGCAGCGGCGGGCACACAGGTTTTTTATGAGTCATCCCACCGGATACTATATGCGCTGCAGGATATGCTCGAAGTGCTGGGTGGCGAAAGGGAAATCTGTGTTGCCCGGGAGCTGACCAAGCAGTATGAAGAAGTGATGCAGGGAAAATTGCAGGAAGTTGTCGCCAGCGTGGCTGCTGACAGCATGCGTCAGCGCGGGGAGTTTGTGATCGTCGTGGCTGCAAATACTGCACGAGCCGAAGACGGCCTGTCGATGGAATCCCGGCGGATACTGGGGCTGCTTTTGCAAGAGTTGCCGGTCAAACAGGCGGCAGCTTTGACGGCAAAGATTACCGGAGAGAAGAAGAACCGGCTCTACCAGTTTGCGCTTGGAAAGCGGTAACATCCCGGTAAGCGTGCCGGAAGCCAGCCAAAACCCGAACGCTGCTTGAATTCAACCTGAACCCACGGATTCAGGTTCAAGTCAGGGTTCGGGTTGCGGGTTTTCTTCAGGATGATATCTGGCCGGTATTGGCGATAAAAACATGTTCCTTTGCAACAGTAAAGGGAGGAAGTATCCGGATTGCTCCCTGGGTTCTGAATTCCACGGTAACCGGGGCAGCACCGGTCACATTGACATTTCCTGCGGTGATGGAGGCGGGCAAGGTTTCATCACAAACATCATCCATGTCATAGGATGGAACATTCAATACAAAGGCTTTGTTGTCTTCATCGATAAAGCAGTTATAGTCAATATCCGCCACATTGTAGACGCCTTCTGTTGAAAGACACTGGCCGTCTGCCTTGATGAGAAGTTCGCCGCTGCCAGTAAGCCCGATTTGACTGAAAGTGCATCCTGCTTGCTGTGTGCCGTTAAAGTCGTTGGCAACGAACTTCAGCGAATCAGCCAGAGTGCCTTGGTTCAGGTAGTTCTGGCAGTCGGCACTGGCATCCAGGATAACCTGGACTCCATCATCATCCTGAACCAATTCAGTGACATTGCAGGTGAGATAATGATTACTATCGTCCTGAATGATTACGTTGAATCCGGCAATCGCACCAGTAACGCCAAAGACCGCAGCTCCCGCTACTAGAGCGGGTGCCATGTATTTGAAACGCTGGTTTTTTTTTGATCCGTTTATAGTCATGAGAAACAACAACCTCCTGTTAGCAAAAAATATATCTCGGCCTCTTGAGTTCAGGAGGCAGACAATCATCTGTTTAATCATAACCCATCCTCCGCTGGTAATAAACCAGGGAGTCCCGGGCGGCTTTTAGGGTTTCTGTGACTGGCGTCATGCTTTTGCCATTTAACCCGGAAAATTTATGAATTGCACACGCCCTCGCTTGTTTCTTGTTTCCACAAGGGATTTTCCGTTGCCCGCAATCGTGGATACGGGGTGTCTTCAGAAAATCCCTTGTGAAAACAACCTTCTGCGCGATCATCACGCGAATGCATGAAATTTCCGGGTTTGAATATGTTTTGACCTGTCAAGTGGTTCGTCTTGCCTCAAGGGCTTATCCACGCTTTGTCCACGGCGAAGCAACCCTTCAACTGTTGCGTAGCGGTGGGCAAAGGGTGGATAAGCCCG
>JALWMK010000027.1 GCA_027083925.1 Sedimenticola sp.
TATAATGTATATACTTTTTTTGGTATGTGGACGATATATGAACATAGGCGAGTCGCCAAAAGCCTAAAGGGTGCCCCCATTGAGGTGCTTAAAAGGTACGAAAAATGGAAGGATATAGTGGTTATCTCAGGGTCACAGGGGCTAAAGAAAATCAAAGGGTTAAATGACGAATCGCTTTCAGGAAGATGGAAAGGCTATCGATCCTCCAGGCTAAACATCCAGTATCGGGTTATCTATAAAGTAGAAGGTGACAAGGTTTTGGTTCAGGTTGAAGACGTTACGCCCCATGACTATCGGAGGAAGTAACATGAAAGATTATAAAAAAGCCAAAAGAAACATAGAGGTTACGGTTGGTGAGTCCGTGAGGATTCTTCGTGAGCTTCAAGAGCTTAGCCAGAATGATCTGGCTGAGTTGACGGGCATCCCCCAATCCACGATTTCGGCTATTGAAAATAATAGGGTCCAGCTGGGTGTTGAGCGCGCCAAAGTGTTGGCAAGAGCATTAAGCTGTCACCCTGCTGTTCTCGTGTTTCCTGGCTGGGATGTAGAGCAAGAATCAGCCGCATAACACACGCCCTGAGGTAGTCCGTCAAGGAAAAGCCGATTAATTTCCGAGTTCTTTAACCAGCGGAGAATCCTGTGCTTTGAGTGCCATCAGGTACTTGGCTTCATCGTAAGGTTTGTGATCCTGCCAGCAACGTCAGAGGATGTGTATCCACTTGCAGGCCAATGCCCGGATCGCCATCTGGTGGGTTCATTCGATGAATGATTGCCGCAGGAACTTGGGGCAACTGTAACGCCAATGCACCCGGTGTTTGTCAACAAAGCTTCCGCCCCCAGCTTACGCTCCTCACCTCCATCCCCGTAGGCGACGAAGCTATCGCTGCCCTCCAGTCTTTTCAAAATCCTGCATATTCCGCGAGAGCACAGTCATACCGTGCACCAATGCTGTGGCGGAAACAAGTGCACCCCTGCCCGGAGGCTTACGTTTTCCGGCGAAGTTTGATCCATTCCTTCGTTTGTTCAAGTAGGGACAACAGCTTCACATCTGGCAAGCAGTAGTAGACAAAAGATCCTCGGCGCTCCGGGCGCACCAGTCCGGCCTCTCGCAGTGCGCGTAAATGGAAGGATACGTTTGTCTGTGAGAGTCCAGTAGCGGAAATGATGTCGGAAACGGGGCGGCATTCCATGCCCAGATTGCAAAGAATATGCAGCCGGTTTGGCTCTGCAAGCAGCTTGAAAAGGCGGCTTAGCTCCTTGACTTCATCATAACTGTATGTGTTAATGCTCATATGTGTGGCGGCTAATATATGTAGTTGCTCGTTGGGATAATCACTGATGACTGACAAGCTGTCAATGAGGAGAAGCTGCTATGAATGATGAAAGACTTTTCCCGGCCACGGTTATGCCAGACAAGGATTGGTGGCATGCGCTCTGGCCTGATCCGGATGCTGTGCTTGACGCCATTGGCATCAGGCGGGGGATGGATGTGGTTGACCTGTGTTGTGGTGATGGGCATTTTACTCTTCCGCTTTGTTCGCTGGCGCAACCTGGTGCGGTGTGGGCGCTGGATCTGGATGCCCAATTGCTGGACCAGGCGAGGCAGGTTTGTACTCGGTACCCGAATTTTCATGCCATTCATGGTGATGCACGGGAGCTGCCGGTGCAGATTGCTGCACCAGTAGATTTTGTTTTTGTTGCCAATGCCTTCCATGGCGTACCAGATAAAACAGCGCTGTCCAGTGCAGTGCATGATGCGCTGAAGCCGGGAGGGCGTTTTGCGGTGATCAATTGGTACCGTCTTCCCCGGGAAGAAACCACGGTGCTGGATCAGCCTCGCGGGCCGGATACCGGCTTGCGCATGGATCCGGAAGATGTGCGGCTCGCTGTTGAGCCCGCCGGGTTCAAGCTTGAAGATATTGTTGATGTTGGCCCCTATCATTATGCCGCAATCTTTGTACGGGGCAGGAATCAGAATTCCCTGAAGAACCAGCAATAATCATGGGGCGTACTATGCTTTGTAGATATGTCCTGTGATCCATGAAGGGTAAAGGAGGTTATATCATGAAGACGGTGAAAGAGATTCTTGATCAGAAAGGGCGCAAGGTTTTTGCCATCGATGCCAGTCAGACTGTGCTGGAAGCGATCAAAATGCTGGCGGATGAGGGCATTGGGGCGGTAGTGGTGCAAAAAGACGGCAAAACCATAGGACTGTTTTCCGAACGGGACTACATCTGCAGGGTGGTGTTGACGGGGAGGCGGTCGGAAAATACGCCAGTGGGCGACGTCATGGAGCGGAAACTGGTGGTTGTACACCCGGATACGCCAGTTGATGATTGCATGGTGCTGATGACGGAGAAACGCACCCGCCATTTACCTGTGGTAAAAGATGATCAATTGGTGGGCCTGGTATCCATTGGCGATCTCGTCAAGGATATTATCTCCGGGCAGCAGCTGGTGATCGAGCAGCTGGAACGATATGTCTATTATTCCTGAGCGGCTGCTTCTATCTGGCGGCGGTGGGTGCAGGATGGACTGAATAGTATGTTTTTCTGCTGTCTCGGTTCCGTAAGAGCTTTTCAGCAGGGCGGCAGACTGTCCGTTTACTCTTCGGCCCAGCGATCGTTCAGCAGCTCTATCTGGTAACCATCAGGATCCTCCAGGAAGGCGATGATGGTAGTGCCGGCATTCATTGGACCCGCATCGCGCAGTATGCTGGCTCCGTGCTTGCGGGCTTTTTCGGTAGCTGCATACACATCATCCACAGCGATGGCGATATGGCCAAAGCCGGTGCCGGGATCGTACTGGCTTACGTCCCAGTTGTAGGTGAGTTCCAAAACGGTGTTTTTGCTTTCGTCACCATAGCCCAAAAAAGCCAGGGTGAAGCTGCCATCCGGGTAGTCCTGCTGGCGAAGCAGCTCCATTCCCAGGATGTTCGTATAAAAATCAATGGATTTCTGAAGGTCTCCAACCCGCAGCATGGTGTGCAGTATGCGCATGACAATGGTCTCCAAATTTGGTCTTATGGCAGCAGCATATGCGTATTGCCGACGATGAACAATGGGGGAATTTTTCGCATACTCCGGTTTTCCTTAATCTTCGCTTAATCTTGGCGGTACATACTGACTTGGACGGGGTGCCCCTGGATCAGGAGAAATATTCCCATGAAACTTCTACAGAACAGTCGAGGATGGTGTCTGGCATTGCTGCTGCTGGGGTTCGCGGTGCCAGGATATGTGTTGGCAGATGCTTCTACGGCTGTTGCCGTAGCTTCACAGAGTCAAAGTGACGACGATGATGACAGCAAGAATTCTTTGAGCATAAAGGAGGCCAAGTGGAAAAATAAAAAATCCCGGCTCAAGGTAAAAGGAAAGGGCAGGAGTGGACAAAAGGTTACGCTGTTGTCCGTGGCATCCGGCCAGATACTGGGTGAGACAATCGTCAAATCCGGAAAATGGAAAATCAAGGTGACGATCAATGGTGTCGTGCCCTGTCGCGTGCGCGCCCAGTCGGCTGGCGCCGCTTACGATGAAGAACAGGTTAAAGGCGCCCCCAGGAACTGTGATGCGGGAAATGGTAATCCGCCACCACCTCCTCCCGTAGCGGGAAGTTATACCGTTCTTGCGGCGAATGATCTGGGGATGCATTGCGCAGACCAGGACTACCGCATGTTCAGTATTCTGCCGCCCTATAATGTGCTGAATGCGCAGGTGTTGAGAAAAGGCCGGGAGCCAGAGATGATGGAGCCGAAAGATGGCATATACCTTACCTATAAGGCGGTGGCTTCCAATATTGTTGATTCAGGTAACCCCCGGCTTCCACCCATTGCCACAGACTCGGTGACCAGCACGAATCAGAATGATTTGCCCAATGGCATATTCAAGTCCAATTTCTGGGATATCGCCAGTGGTCCCACTGGCCTGGCCAATGGTTTTTTGGCGTATGAGCAGCTGTACCCACCGGGCGTTCTGGCATCTTTTCCGTTTGAACCCGACCTTGGCCTGCCGGCGCCCGACGTAGAAGAACTTTACTTGCTGAATCCGGGAAACCTGGTGGCGGAGCAGGCGGAAATGCCGGGCAAGAGCGCACCCTATACGGCGAATCAGGCGAAGCCTTTTCACGGCTTTGTGGAAGACTACCCGTTCTTTGTCAATTTCCCGTTTGGCTACACCGTCAAGGATTTTGAAAGGTTTACTGCGGAAGGCATCCCCAGCGGATATATCGATGACCAGGGGCGCACCAATGCCTACCCGCTGATGCGGGTGGAGGCAAAAGACAGCAGTGGCAGGGTGCTGGCCTCTGTTGATGTAGTGACGCCGGTTGCTTCGGAAGCAGATTGCGCCATCTGCCATGCTGCGCAAAGTGTTTGTGACTATGACCAGACCAATACCCTGGTGTGTGATGACATAGCCAACTTCAAGTACTCCAAAGTGGATTTCCTGACCGACGCCAGCATGGTTCTTGGTGACACGCCGGAGCAGCAGGTGATTAATGCTGCCAAGATCAATATCATGCGCCTGCATGATCACAAGAACGACACCAGACTTGCGCCGGTGAATGATGATGGCACCAATGCGGATGGCAGTACCCCGAATGTGGTTTGCGCCAGCTGTCACTATTCCGCTGCGCTGGATCTGGCGCATCTTGGTCCGAATGATGACAATGGCAAGGAACAGACACAGCACATCAGTATGTCCCGTGCCATGCACAGTGTTCACGGGAACCTGTCGAGTGCCGATCCGCTGCTGTATGGCGACCTGTTTCCGTTGATGCCCCCACCCGACAAGCGCGGCAATCTGGATGTGGAAGCATTGCTGGGTGAAACCTGCTATGCCTGCCATCCCGGAAAGCGCAGCAAATGCCTGCGTGGCGCAATGGGCGGGTCAGGAACCGTGTGTCAGGACTGCCATGGCCAGATGACCCAGGTGGGCAACGATTTTTCCGAGAATTTTGCCAGCGCCCCCTTTCCCGCAGGTGCGAATATGAACAAGCGTGTTCCCTGGGTCTCGGAACCAAAATGCCAGTCCTGCCATGTGGGGGATGTGATGCAGGTTGCCAGACTGCAAACAGACGGTCGATTGCAGGATGTGCTGGTAAATACTGTGGACAGTATGGGCAATCCCGATGGTTTGCGCCTGCGCATGGCCTACAGGAAATCCGATCATGCATCCAATGGTGGTGATGACAACCTGGCTTTGTTGGATTTCTCCAACTCGCGGTTTGCTTCCGATGAAGACTTGTATCGCCTCAGCGGTGGTGATGACGACAAGGGACACGGTGAACTGGCCTGCAGCAGTTGCCACGGCAGCACCCATGCGATCTGGCCAAACAAAAACCCGTTCTCCAACGACAACAAGGCAGCGATAGATTTGCAGGGTCATGCAGGCACCATCATTGAATGCGCTGTTTGCCATACCGGCGATCTGGGCAATACCCTGGAGGGGCCGCACGGCATGCACCCGGTTGGAAACACCAGGTTCTCCGCAGGAGGGCATGAGCGCCTGGCAAAGCGCAACAAGGATGCCTGCAGAGCCTGTCATGGCCAAAATGGTGAGGGCAGTGTGCTTTCACGAGTTGCTGTAGACCGTGTTCTTGATAAGGATGATGACGGCAATAAAACCGTTTTTCTGGCGAAAGGTGAGCCGGTAACCTGTACTCTTTGCCACAAGAACAAGCTCTGATTCCATTCGAAAGCTTCCAAAACAGGCCCGCACTGATTCATGGCGCGGGCTTTTTGGCGTTTGATGCGCCGGATTCGTGGCCGCAGGTTCCTGAAGCACCAGGCGGCCATCAAGTAAGCCAACATGGCTTACAAAGCAGTTTTTCGTTGACCTGCAGAAGGAATATCAGTATTTTACAATGTTTGGTTTTTGCTTGTTTGTCTCGATCCAAAGGGGCGGGTAAGAATGGCACTTAACTTAAGGGCGCCTCTATTAATTCTGTTTGGGCAGATTCGTGCATGAGGGCAGCGAGAACAAGGCGAAGATCGCAGCAAATAGCAGGCTATTTGCAAGATTTTCAACGAAGTTATCGATGTCCCCATGTGCGTAGATGCCAATCATGAATTAATTAAGAGGTGCCCTTAAGTCAAAGATCTCGTTATTCGTCATTCCGGCGCAGGCCGGAATCCAGGAATTCGGGAAAGCAAGTAGCCATCCTGGATCCCGGCCTGTGCCGGGATGACCATGGTTTTTTGCTTGAGCAAGCGCCATTCGGGTTGGATAAAAACCTGATTTCATGTGGATTTTGGAGGTTATGGCGGTGGAATTGACTGGCGCGGAAATTCTCGTCCGGGCACTGAAAGATGAAGGTGTTGAGTTCGTCTGGGGTTATCCTGGCGGCGCTGTATTACATATCTATGATGCAATCTTTCAGCAGAAAGCAGTGCAGCATATTCTGGTGCGTCACGAACAGGCGGCAACCCATGCGGCTGATGGTTATGCGCGTGCTACGGGAAATGTGGGCGTGGCGCTGGTCACTTCCGGCCCGGGCGCCACCAACGCTGTTACCGGCATTGCTACTGCGTATATGGATTCCATTCCCATGGTGGTCATCACCGGTCAGGTGCCGGTGCCTTTTATCGGTAGCGATGCTTTCCAGGAAGTGGACATTACCGG
>JALWMK010000028.1 GCA_027083925.1 Sedimenticola sp.
TGCTACAAGGTGAATTGCGCTTGCGCAAGAGAAGGTGCCCTGGGGCATTTGCTGCGATCTTCGCCTTGTTCTCACTGCCCTCATGCACGAATCTGCTCAAACAGAATGAATAGAGGTGCCCTGAAGTAAATAATACTGGAAAACAAATAGAGAACGAACTATACTTGGTGGAAACGCTGTTATCGGCATGGGTACTTTGAACAGGTGAACAGAAATGGATGAGAATCGGAAAAAAGCATTGGCGGCCGCATTGGGTCAAATCGAGAAGCAATTTGGCAAGGGTTCTGTCATGCGTATGGGCGATGGAACGGCCATCGGTAATCTGGAGGCTATATCCACTGGCTCCCTGGGGTTGGACATCGCGCTGGGAATCGGAGGTGTGCCCAAGGGGCGGGTGGTAGAAATCTATGGCCCGGAGTCTTCCGGAAAAACCACGCTCACCCTGCATATTGTGGCAGAGGCCCAAAAAGGCGGTGGCACCTGTGCGTTTGTGGATGCAGAGCATGCGCTGGATCCCCAGTACGCGGAAAAGCTGGGGGTGGATATGGACGAGTTGCTGGTGTCCCAGCCGGATACCGGTGAACAGGCGCTGGAAATTACCGACATGCTGGTGCGCTCTGGCGCTGTGGATGTGGTGGTTATCGATTCCGTGGCGGCGTTGACGCCGAGGGCGGAAATCGAGGGCGACATGGGAGATTCCCATGTAGGTTTGCAGGCGCGGCTCATGTCCCAGGCATTGCGCAAGCTCACCGCCAATATCAAGCGCTCCAATTGTATCGTCATTTTTATCAACCAGATTCGCATGAAAATTGGAGTGATGTTCGGCAGCCCGGAAACCACTACCGGTGGTAATGCGCTCAAGTTCTATTCTTCCGTGCGCATGGATATCCGCCGCATCGGCGCTATCAAGCGCGGTGATGAAGTCGTGGGCAATGAAACCCGGGTCAAGGTAGTAAAGAACAAGGTGGCGCCACCGTTCAAACAGGTGGAATTCCAGATCCTGTATGGAGAAGGTATCTCCCGGGAGGGTGAGATCATTGATCTGGGAGTAAAACATGGCTTCGTCGAAAAATCCGGCGCCTGGTATTCCTATAGCGGTGATCGTATCGGCCAAGGCAAGGACAATGTGCGGAAATTCCTAAAAGAAAATCCCGAAATTGCGACCGAGATCGAAGGCCGGATCAGAGCAGAGGTGTTTCCTGATGATCATGCCCAGGAAGCGGAACAGCAAGATGCGGACAAAGTGAGTACGGAGCGGGAAACCTGAATCCGGACGGACTGAAACAGGCGCAGCATGCGGCGGTGCAGCTGCTTTCCATGCGGGAGCACAGCCAGCTTGAGCTGGAAAGAAAACTGTTGCGCCGTTATGATCTGGCAGAGGTGCAACAGGTGTTGCAGAAACTGAGGCAACAGGGGTTGCAAAGCGATGCCCGTTTTGCCGAGCAATATGTCCAGTTTCGCCGTAACAAAGGCTATGGCCCCTTGCGCATTCGCCCGGAGCTGGTGGAAAGGGGGATCGCCAGGGATCTGATTGCCGCCTGGCTGGATGCCGGGCAGGATTGGCATGCTGTCATGCTTGATGTGGCAGAAAGGAAATTTGGCCGCCACCCTCCGGCTGACCGCAAGGAACTGGCCAAAAGAGGCCGTTTTCTCTCTTCCCGCGGGTTTCCGTCCTGGATGATCAGCGAATATTTGTTTGACTGACCCTTCCGGCGCCAGCGAAATCCACCGTTTTTCTTTGATATCGCTCATTTTGCAGGCAATTTGAGGGTGACAAGTGACGCTGGACTGCATACCATTTACCGCCTTGCAATACCCCGACCGGAAACAGATGAAAACGAGCGCTGAAATTCGCCAGGCATTTCTTGACTATTTTGCCGATCATGGGCACACCATTGTGGAGTCCAGTTCCCTGGTGCCGGCCAATGACCCCACCTTGCTGTTTACCAATGCAGGTATGGTGCAGTTCAAGGATTTGTTTCTCGGCAAGGAAAAGCGTGCCTATACCCGGGCGGCCTCATCCCAGCGTTGTGTCAGGGCAGGAGGCAAGCACAATGATCTGGAAAATGTTGGCTACACCGCCCGGCATCACACCTTTTTCGAAATGCTGGGAAATTTCAGCTTTGGCGACTATTTCAAGCGGGAAGCGATTGAATTTGCGTGGGAATTTCTCACCAACACCATGGGCTTGCCCCCGGAAAAGCTGTGGATCACCGTTTATGACCAGGATGAGGAAGCAGCGGCTATCTGGCTGCAGGAAATCGGTGCGGACGCCAGCCGCTTCAGCCGCATTGGTGACAAGCCCGGAGGCAAACCATACGAAAGCGACAATTTCTGGAGTATGGGTGATACCGGACCCTGTGGCCCGTGCACCGAGATATTCTACGATCACGGGGAAGACGTGGCCGGTGGTCCCCCCGGCACCCCCGAAGAGGATGGTGACCGCTACATCGAAATCTGGAATCTGGTGTTCATGCAGTACAACCGGGATGCCGAAGGAAATATGACGCCCTTGCCCAAACCCTCCGTGGACACGGGCATGGGGCTGGAACGCCTGGCAGCGGTGATGCAGGGCGTGCATTCCAACTATGAAATCGATCTCTTCCAGGCGTTGATCCGCGCAGCTGCGCAGGTTACTGGCGCATCAGACCTGGAGAGCAAATCCCTGCGCGTGATTGCCGACCATATTCGTTCTTGTGCCTTTCTCATCGTTGATGGCGTAACCCCCTCCAACGAAGGCCGCGGTTATGTATTGCGCCGCATCATTCGCCGTGCTGTTCGCTACGGCTATCAGCTTGGGCAGAAACAACCTTTTTTCCATCTGCTGATGGATGCCCTGATCGAACAAATGGGCGCGGCATACCCCGAGCTGGCCAAAGCCAGGGATACGGTGATGCGGGTTCTTAAACTGGAAGAAGAGCGCTTTGCGGAAACCATCGAACAGGGCATGAAAATCCTGGAAGAGGCCATTGCCGGTATGTCTGATGGCGTGATTTCTGGTGAACTGGTGTTCAAGCTGTATGACACCTACGGTTTTCCGGCGGATTTGACCGCTGACATCGCCAGGGAACGGAATCTGCAAATTGACGAGGCGGGGTTCGACCGGGAAATGGAAGCCCAGCGGGCGCGAGCCAGGGCCGCCAGCCAGTTTGGTGTGGAGCAGCAGGCGCAGGTGGCTCTGGACGGGGCGACGAATTTCACCGGTTATGAGCGGCTGCGGGAAGAGGCGACCGTTATCGGTCTGTTCCGCGATGGCGAATCAGTGGATGTCTTGAGTCAGGATGAGGAAGGCATGGTGGTGCTGGACAAAACGCCGTTTTATGCCGAATCTGGCGGGCAGGTCGGTGATCGCGGCCAGCTTTCCGTGATGGGTGAAGATACAAGTTTTGAAGTACAGGATACGCGCAAACAGGGTGGTTCGGTTTTCGGGCATATCGGCAAAGTCACCCGGGGTGAACTGCATGTTGGCGATACCGTGCTGGCCGAGGTGGACGAGGAAAATCGCAGCAATATCGCCCTGAACCATTCCGCCACCCATCTGCTGCATGCCGCCTTGCGGCAGGTGTTGGGAGAGCATGTGCAGCAAAAAGGCTCGTTGGTGGATGCACACAGGCTGCGCTTCGACTTCGCCCACTTCGAGCCTCTGACCCGGGAGCAGCTCGCCGCCATCGAGCGTCTGGTCAATGAGCAGATCCGCAACAACTATGTGGTCGAGACGCGCATCATGGCCCTGGAAGATGCCAAGCAGGCTGGCGCCGTGGCCTTGTTCGGGGAGAAATATGATGATCAGGTGCGGGTGTTGCGCATGGGGGATTTTTCCACCGAGCTGTGCGGGGGAACTCATGTCAAAGCCGTTGGGGACATCGGCCTGGTCAAGATCGTCAGCGAAGGTGGTATCGCATCCGGAGTAAGACGCATAGAAGCCGTTACCGGCGAACAGGCGTTGCAATGGGTAGAGCAAGCGGAAGAACGGTTGCAGCAGATCGCTTCCCTGGTCAAATCCGGCCAGGATGACATGGAAGAGAAAGTGCATTCCCTGGTGGATAAATCTCGCCAGCAGGAAAAAGAAATAGCCCGTTTGAAAGCGAAGCTGGCAGCTGCCGCTGGTTCCGGTCTTGCAGGGCGGGCACTGGAAATCGGCGATACCAAGGTACTGGCGGCGAACCTGGACGGCGCAGATGCCAAAACCTTGCGCGAAACCCTGGATCAACTCAAGAACAAGCTGGGATCTGCGGTCATCGTCCTGTCTGCCGTGCAAGATGGCAAGGTCAGCCTGGTCGCCGGAGTCACCAAAGACAGAACCGACAGGATAAACGCCGGGGATCTGGTAAAAATGGTAGCCCAGCAGGTGGGTGGAAAAGGCGGCGGACGCCCGGATATGGCCCAGGCAGGTGGCAGCGAACCCGAAGCATTACCTGTGGCGCTGGCTTCCGTGGAAAGCTGGGCCAAAGAACGCCTTGCGCCGTAACGGAAGCATTGTCATGGCATTGATCGTACAAAAATACGGCGGCACTTCCGTGGGCAGTACCGAGCGGATACGGGCTGTTGCCGAAAAGGTAAAACGCTGCCACGATCACGGCGACCAGGTCGTCGTGGTTGTTTCCGCCATGTCAGGTGCAACCAACCGCCTGGTTAGTCTGGCGAAGGAGATCGCCCCTCATCCCAGCGCCAGAGAAATGGATGTGCTGCTGTCCACGGGGGAGCAGGTGACCATTTCCCTGCTTTCCATAGCCCTGCAGCAACTGGGCGTGGAAGCGCGTTCCTACACTGGTGGCCAGGTGCATATTCGTACCGACAATGCGCATAGCAAGGCGCGCATCGTTGACATCGACGGCAGGCGGGTGCGCACCGATCTGGATGCCGGTCGCATCGTGGTAGTGGCGGGATTTCAGGGGACGGATCAGGACGGAAATATTACCACCCTGGGACGGGGAGGCTCGGATACGACTGCTGTCGCCATGGCTGCGGCGCTGCGTGCGGATGAGTGCCAGATATTTACTGACGTAAACGGCGTGTATACCACCGACCCGCGTGTTGAACCAAATGCCCGCAAGCTGGATCGCATCACCTTCGAGGAGATGCTCGAACTGGCCAGCTCCGGCTCCAAAGTGTTGCAGATCCGGGCTGTAGAATTTGCAGGGAAATACAGTGTTCCCCTGCGCGTGTTGTCCAGCTTTGAAGAAGGAGAGGGTACCCTCATAACCCTGGAGGATAAAGACGTGGAAAAGGCGAAAATTGCAGGTATTGCGTTCAGCCGTGATGAGGCCAAACTGACCATCAGGGGAGTGCCTGACCATCCAGGCGTGGCCTACCAGATCCTGGGGCCGATAGGGGAAGCCAATATTGAAGTAGACATGATCGTGCAGAATATAGGCAAGGATGAGACAACCGATTTTACCTTCACCGTGCATCGCAACGACTTGCCCCAGGCGCTGGAAATTTTGCAGAAAACCGCGAAAGACCTGGGTGCAAGGGAAGTGGAGGCAGATGACAAGATTGTCAAAATTGCCCTCGTAGGCGTGGGAATGCGCTCCCATGCAGCCATCGCCAGCAATATGTTCAAAGCGCTTTCCAAAGAGCAGATAAACATCCAGATGATATCCACCTCGGAAATCAAGATTTCTGTCATTGTGGATGAAAAATATCTGGAGCTAGGGGTTCGTACCCTCCACGAAGCCTTTGATCTGAATCGGATCGAAACTCAAGCCTGAACCCACGGAATCAGGTTAAATTCATATGCAAGGGTTTTTATCTTGGTGATCTACTGATAAGATTCGACTGTTCGCTATATTTATTGAATATGCGAACGGCTTGGTTTGTTTATTACTGTTACTGCTTCCATGGATAAAGTGAAGTTAGTACAAGGACATTAGGAGAATTTGGAATCATGTTGATACTGACTCGCAGGGTTGGTGAAACTCTGATGATCGGAGACGATGTAACCGTTACTGTGCTGGGCGTGAAAGGCAACCAGGTACGCATCGGTGTGAATGCCCCCCGGGATATTTCCGTACATCGGGAGGAAATATACGAACGCATTAAGGCAGAGCAGGCGGAAGAAGAAGGGGCTGTTTCCCAAGAAGCAGAATCGGCGCCGGAAAAAGAAGAATAAATGCTGGAAAAATATTTCAAGGATGGCTAGAATTGGCCGCCCTTGAAATTGCAGGAAGCACGAATATCGGTGGCAGGCGATCCTACAGGGGCAAAAGGGCAGGAAGCCCGGAGTAACGTGCGCCCCTGCACGAGCCGCAGGCTCGTTATACCGGCCACTTAATATGTCGTCCTCAGTGCTTCAAACAGGACGGCTGAGGGTGACATATTTGGTGGCCGGGTTAATAAATACTGTGTACAAGTTTAACCGGGAGAGCTGGCCGAGTGGCTGAAGGCGCACCCCTGCTAAGGGTGTATACGTTAACGCGTATCGAGGGTTCGAATCCCTCGCTCTCCGCCATATT
>JALWMK010000029.1 GCA_027083925.1 Sedimenticola sp.
CTCCGTCCCCCATCCACGGCAATGATCTGTCCGGTGATGTACTCCGCCGTGGCCAGGAACAGCACGGTGCGGGCGATGTTCTCCGGTCGTCCGGCGCGTTCCAGCGGGATGCGAGGCAGGGACTGGTGCTTGGCGTTTTCGTTGCCCTCGGGCCAGAGAATGGCGCCGGGGGCCACGCCGTTGACCCGGATCTCCGGGGCCAGCTCCCGGGCCAGGGACTTCACCATCATGGCGTTGGCGGCCTTGGCCATGCTGTAGATGGGGTGATCCTTGTGCGGCCGCTCCGCATGGATATCCACCATGTTGATGATGCAGCCGCTGCGCTGCCGTAATGCCCCCGCCGCTTCCTTGGCGAGAAAGAACGGCGCCTTGGCATTGACCCCGAACAGGCTGTCCCATTGCTGTTCCGTGGCTTCGTCCACGGGGGTGGGAAAGAAATTGGAAGCATTGTTGAGCAGAATATCCAGCTGGCCGGTGGCTTCGAGGGCGTCATCGACAAGCCGGGACAGATACGGAAAATCCAGCAGGTCGCCCTGTACGAGGGACACTGAACCGGGTCTGGAACTCTGCAGTTCCGCCTGCAGCGCCTGAGCCATTGTTGCGGAATTCCGGTAATGGATGATGACGTGAGCGCCGGCAGCATGAAGAAAGCGCGCGCTCATGGCGCCCAGCCGGGCGCCGCCGCCGGTGACCAGGACAGTCTTGTTCTGCAGGGGCTGTGGGTTGAGCATCATGGTTGTCCGGCTGTTGCTATAATTCCGGCCAGTTTACCCCAGCCCGGAAAATTCATGAATAGCACGCGCCCTCGCTTGTTTATTATTTCCACAAGGGATTTTCTTCAGTTGCCCGTAATCGTAGATACGGGACGCCTTCAGAAAATCCCTTGTGAAAACAATCTCCTGCGCGATCATCACGCGAATCCATGAAATTTCCAGGCCAGGCCCAGCATCCAATGAACCTTCCCGAACTTTCTGCCGAAGAAGCCGCCCAGCAGCAGGCCATGATGGCCCTGCTGAAAGAAGAGATCCGCAAGGCCGGCGGCGCCCTGCCTTTCGACCGCTACATGGAACTGGTGCTGTATGCGCCGGGGCTGGGCTACTATGTGAGCGGCGCCCACAAGTTCGGTTCCGGGGGGGATTTTGTCACGGCGCCGGAAATCTCTCCCTGTTTCGGCTACTGCCTGGGACGCCAGTGCGCCCGGGCCTTTGACGAACTGCCCCGGGAGATCCTGGAGTTTGGCGCCGGCACCGGCATCATGGCCATGCAGATTCTTCAGGAACTGGAGCGCCTGCAGCCGGATCAGCCTGTCCGCTACCGGATTCTGGAAGTCAGTCCCGAGCTGCGCCAGCGCCAGCATGAAACCTTCCTGGACTGCCCTCCCCACTACCTGGAACAGGTTTCCTGGGTGGACGAGGTGCCGACGGGTTTTTCCGGGGTGGTGTTGGCCAATGAGGTGCTGGATGCCATGCCCGTGCATGTCTTCCGGCGCACCGGGAAGGCGGTGGAGGAACTCTGGGTGAGCCGGGACTGGGATGGCGGGCGTCTTAAACTGGACTGGCGAAAGGCTGGCGCGGCGCTGAAGGCGGCCGTCAAGGCCATCGAAGCCTGGCGGGGGGAGTTTCCCGATGGCTATGTGTCCGAGGTCAGCCTGCGCCAGGCTCCCTGGCTGGAAATGCTTGCTTCCCGCCTGGACCGGGCGCTGATGCTGTTCGTTGATTATGGCTACACGGGCCTGGAGTACTACCACCCGGAACGCAGCATGGGGACGCTCATCTGTCACTACCGCCACCAGGCTCACGAGGATGTATTGCTGCGTCCTGGTTTGCAGGACATCACCGCCAACGTGGATTTTTCCGCCTTGCGCGATGCCGCCGTGGAGGCGGGACTGGATTTTCTTGGTTTTACCACCCAGGCGGAATTTCTATTGCGCAGCGGCCTGGATGAGATGCTCGGCCGCCTCGATCCCGGTGACGTGGAAACGCACATGCAGGTCATGCAGGGGGTGAAACAGCTCATCATGCCGGATGCCATGGGGGAGCGTTTCAAAGTTATGGCTTTGGGCAAGGGGGTGGGGAAGAATTTTGATTTTTTATAATAATCAAATAAAATCAGTATGTTGTGTTTTATTCATGCCATCGTCATGACTGACGGGGGAAAAAGGTGACAAGGATGCAAAATTTCTTGATAATTACCAGTATGGCACTATATATGGTGTCACATGACTGAGCGGCAGCTGTTCAATACAGTTTTGGAACAGCTGCGCTCAGGCGGGGCAGCCATGCGCTGTCAGGAACTGGCGGATCTGTTGACGGAACTGGGTTTTGAAGTCCGTGATGGCAAGAAGGCCGGGCACAAGGTGTTTGTCCACCATGGCATCGAAACTTTCACTTAACCCGAATGTTTCACCCGGGAACGCGATGATCGTGCCGGGTTCGGCGTTCAGGTGCGGATTTGCGATTGAATCAATAGCCCAAGCTATTGATGATTGAGCAAATACCGCAGATGGACGGCGAGACCGGCGCGAGGGCGCGTTCAGCGATGCCCGGTAACATATTGTACTTTGCTAATATTCCAAAATTCTCCATGAATACAGTTAAGCTGGAATATTTTTCCAGCGGCCGGGTGAAATATTCGGGTTGATATGTTTTGACCTGTCCTCCTCAATTATGGCTCTGTGTCGGGAAATATTTCCCATCCTCAAACATAACCCACGTGGTTGAGGATGGGCAGGTCAAAACATGATGTCTAAGGTGGTTACACCTGTGGCCATGGCCGCAACCCCCAGATCAAGCCGGTCTATATCAGGCAGATCGCCAAACTGCTGAAGCAGTATGAGACGGAACTGATTCAGTACTTAGGAGAACAAACATGAAGATTGATCCACACGCATACAACATCACCATTCGCAGAGCGGCATTCGATGGCGAGGCGCTGTTCGAGGCGCGTGTGAAGGAGCTGCCGGATCTTGTCGAGTATGGTGAAAGCTTTGATGAAGCCTACGACCTGGCTGTGGATGCGATTGATACGGCGGCGGCCGCCTTCGCGGAAAAAGGTCGAATGTTTCCCCCTGCCGTGGTGCCTGTGGATGATTACAGTGGCCGTGTCACGCTGCGTTTGCCGCGCAGTCTGCATCGCGCGCTGGCGGAATCCGCCGATGAGGAGGGGGTGAGCCTGAATCAGCATCTGGTCAGTATTTTGAGTTATTTCTCCGGCTTTGCCGCTGGACAGCAAGCGCCCGATGCCTCTACGTGGCGTACTGTGCCAAAAGGGCAGGTGGAAAAAAACCGTCAGCGGTCGAGTCTTCGTTTGGTGTACAGCGACAAGTTGCAGGAACAACAACGTGAATGGGCCTAGCCGTGGATGCCGAGCTGCAAAAGGCCATCGATTGTTTGACCATACGCGATGTTTATTTGCGTAAATCAAACGCCGCCTTGATGGATGATTTTGAACCCAAGTATGATGCTGATGTGGAAAATCTTGCGGTTCAATTCAAGCATGTGGTGACCCAATCCAACGTCCTGGAACTGGAAGACGGCTCGTGTGAAAAGACGCGCCTGTTCCGGGTATTCGTGGATTTGGGTACACGTTGGGTCGCGCCCGAAGCCGGGGATGCGGAAACCCCCGAAGTAAAAGCGTTTATCGAAGGGACGATGGTGGCGGAATATCAGGTCGATGGCGAGCCTGGGCAAGAGACGCTGAAGAAATTCGCGTTGAAAAATGCCAGTTATCATATCTGGCCCTTTTGGCGTGAATATCTTTCTTCACAATGCCTTCGCATGAATCTGCCCAAGCGGGTCATGCCGGTCAAACAGTTTGCGGTTAATCAGAACGACTGAAGGGGATCTCGAAAAATAGCCATCCAGGCTATTTTTCTCCACGCAAACCGAAAACGCGGTTTCCGGTTTGCTTCATTTTCAATCACTTGGGTGATTGAAAATGGCGGGACATCCTTGTCCCCCACGGGCACCTCGAATTTTTCGAGGTGCCCTGAAATCAGTAACGCAGCCGCTTCCTGAACAACCATCCCCCCAGCAGCATGCCGCCGATGCCAAGGGCTACCAGCAGCGAGGCGTAGGGCAGCACTTCGCCAATGCTGAAATCACGCCACAGGGCGCCTTCGAAGGACAATACCGTCCATTGCACCGGGCTGAACTGCCCCAGATCCGCCATCCAGCGGGGCATGGCGAAAAGAGGAATCATCCCCCCGCCGGTCATGGCGAGCACCATGAGTACCGCCCAGGCCAGGCCGGATGCGCTCTTTTCGGTTTTTCCCAACACCGAAAGCAGCATCATCAGGCCGGTGAAACCCAGGGCGGAGCTGAAGATGGCGATGAGAAGCACGCCGGGGTTCTGGAGTTGGATGCCGAAAAACAGCGTCCCGATGGCCAGAAGCAGGCTCATGACGGCTATCAGGCTGAAGAAACAGCCCAGAGCCTTGCCTCCCAGAATGTCCGCATGGCTGAGGGGCAGGGACAACAGCCGCGCCATGGTGCCCTGGCGCACCTCGGTCACCAGGGCCATGGCAAAGGTGGAGATCACGCCCAGAATCCCCCAGATCAGTCCCTGGGGGAAGGAGATGGCGTAGGCGTTGTAGGGCTTGCGGGCGTCTCTTTTAATCTCGATATGCTCGATGCGCAGGGGCGTGAAACCCTGGAAGCCCGTGCTGCCGGGTTCCCTGTCTTCCGCTGTGCCTTCCCTGGTCTGAAGTTGCCTGAAGGAGGTCAGCATCGCTTTCAGGTCAGCGAAAAACGTTTGCTGATCCTGCGGCAGATCTTCTGTGGTAATTTTTTCCAGTTGTGTGATGCTGTCTTCCAGCTGGGCAAGCATGGCATCCGGGTTCGCCATGAGCCGTTGCATGTCTTCGGCGGCCTGGGCCGTGAGCAGGCCGTCCAGCATTTGCTGCGTGGCCTTGCTGCCGGGGGAAACAGCCAGCTGTACCTCGGGGACTTCGGGGTCGAACGGTTGCGCCTTGGCCTTGCCGAAGCCCGCGGGAATGATCAGCATGGCCGTCTGTTTTCCCTTGCGCACCTGTTCCCTGGCCTGATCCTGGGGCAGCAGCCTGATGTCCAGGGCGTCGCTTTTTTCCAGCCTGCTGATCCATTCCCGGGATTGGGCGCTGCCGTCCAGATCGGCAACAGCCAGGGAAATGGCGGCGGTCTGACCACCGCCGGAGAAAGCGGTGCCAAAGAAGATGGCGATGATGAGGGGAAAACCGAAAGTGAAGAACAGGGCGGCCTTGTCCCGCAACAACAGCAGCCAGTCCTTCTTCGCCAGTTTCAACATGCTTCCAGTATTCATCTTCAGTCCCTCAACTGGCGGCCGGTAAGATTCAGGAAGACCTGTTCCAGGTCGGGGGGCTGGATGAACAGCAGATCCTGATCCGCGTTGAATTCCAGGGATTGCAACGCCTGCAGGGGATCGCTGTCCCGCCGCCTGCGGGAACCCTCTTCGTTTTCCAGGGTGATGGCGTAATCGCCGCCATGGGCGCGGATCAGCTCCCGCACGCTGCCCATGGCCAGCATCCGGCCCTGATCCATGATGCCCACGCGGGTGCAGATCTTCTGCGCCTCTTCCATGTAATGCGTGGTGTAGATGATGCCATGGCCCTGGCTGCGAAGGGCTTCCACGGTATCCAGCAGGGCGTTCCGTGACTGGGGGTCCACCCCCGCCGTGGGCTCGTCCAGCAACAACAGGCGCGGTCGGTGCAACAGGGCCACGGCCAGATTCAGGCGGCGCTTCATGCCGCCGGAAAGCTGTTCCGCCGGCTCCCCGGCGCGATCCTGCAAACGCGCCAGCTCCAGGGCGCGGTCGGCTGCCTTTTTCAGGGTCTGGCCTCCAAGGCCTGTCATGCCACCGAAGAAAAGCAGATTTTCCCTGGCGGACAAAGCATCATAGATGGCCAGTTCCTGAGGGACATAGCCCAGCATGAGCCTGGCCCGGGGATCCGCCGGGCTTTCCTTGTCGCCCAGGCGTATGCTGCCTGTATCCGGTTTCAACAGGCCCGCGATCATGGCAATGCTGGTGGTCTTGCCTGCGCCGTTGGGACCGAGAAAACCCAGGGTTTCTCCAGCCAGCAGTTGCAGGTCCAGGTTGTCCACGGCTTTCAGGTCACCATAGGATTTGCTCAGGTTGCGGATTTCGAGCAGGGTTTCTTGCATGGGGCCTTCCGTTGTCTTCGGGACTTTCTCAGTGACTGAGCGGGTTCCGTTCCGTGTTCATTCGTTGTCGGTCGATGGTAAACCAATCCATCTGTCCTGATCAATGAGCAGCAGCACAGCCAGGCTTCATTCCGGAGGCGGCCTTCCCGGGTATGAACGGGGTCGGAGTCAAATCAGAGTGGTGTCGCATAAATTCAATGGCCTGGCGAGATTTGACTCCGTCCCGAATGGCACTTACTTAAGCCAAAGATCTCGTTATTCGTCATCCCGGCGCAGGCCGGGATCCAGGACGGCCAC
>JALWMK010000030.1 GCA_027083925.1 Sedimenticola sp.
ATTGGATGCCTTGCAGCACCACTTCCGCCAGCGCCGCCACATCCCGGATACCCAGATTAAAGCCCTGGCCAGCGACCGGATGCAGGGTATGGGCTGCGTTGCCGATGACCACGGCGCGATGCTGGATGGCCTCAGGAACATACAGTTGGGAAAGAGGATAGCTGTTGCGCTTCCCCGCCCGCTGGAGCCTTCCCAGCCGCCAGCCGAACTGTTGCTGCAAGCGTTCGAGGAACTGCTGTTCACCCAGAGACAGTATTTCTCCCACCATTTCATCCCTGACCGTCCACACCAGGGCGCAGCGTTGCTGCGTCATGGGCAGCATGGCCAGGGGGCCGTTGCGGGTGAAGCGTTCGTAGGCAATATGCTGGTGATCCCGTCCGGGGGTGACGTTGGCGGTAATGGCGCTCTGGCCATATTCCCGGTGTTTCACCTCGAAACAGAGCTGTTGGCGCACAAAGGAATGGCCGCCGTCGGCCGCCACCAGCAGCCGGGCGCACAGCGTTTGTTCCTGCAGGCCGACATGGGCCAGATCATCTTCGATGTTAATCCACTGCACCCGGCTCGGGGCGATGATATCGATATCCGGGAGCCGGGACAGGCGTTCCAGCAAGGCCGCGCCCAGATCGCGGGCGGTGATGACATAGCCAAGTGCCGACACCTGCTCTTCGTCTGCGTCCAGGCAGGTGAGGCCAAAGCCGCCCTGTTCCGATATATGGATATGACGGATGGGCTCGGCCTGCTCCTTCATTCCATTCCAGGCCTGCAGCGCGGTGAAGATGCGCTGTGAACCCAGGGCGAGGGCGATGCCGCGGTCGTCGTAGTTGGGGACGCTGTCAACCTTGAGGGGGCTGGCTTCGATGAGGCCGATACGCAATCCATGGCCGGACAGGGCAATCGCCAGGCTGGCGCCAGCCATGCCGCCGCCAACGATAATGATGTCGTAAGCCTGTTTCATGCTGCCATGATGTGTTCGATTTCGGTGATGGTTTTGGGGGCGTCGGCAGACAACACTTCGCAACCGTCCCTGGTGATCAGGATATCATCTTCAATGCGAATGCCGATACCTTGCCATTTCTTTGCCACCCCCTTGCTGCCCATGGGGATATACAGGCCCGGCTCGATGGTGAGCACCATGCCGGGCTCCAGTTGCCGCCAGTGGCCGTCGATCTTGTAGTCGCCCACATCATGCACGTCCATCCCCAGCCAGTGCCCGGTGCCATGCATGAAAAATTTTTTATATTTTTCCTCGCGGACTAGCTTTGCCGGCTGCCCCTTGAGCAGACCCAGTTTCACCAGCCCGCGGGTCAGGGTGCGCACCGCCGCCTTGTGTGGGGCGTTGTAGGCATTGCCGGGCTTGAGCTGCTTGATGGCGGCAAGCTGGGCATTCAACACCAGCTGGTAGAGTTGGGCCTGGGGCTGGGTGAACTTGCCGTTTACCGGGAAGGTTCGGGTGATGTCGGAAGCGTAGTAGTCCAGCTCGCAACCGGCATCGATGAGCACCAGGTCGCCGTTCTCCAGTTTGTCGCTGTTGTCCACATAATGCAGTACCGTTGCGTTGTTGCCGCCGCCGACGATGGGTGAGTAGGCCTGCTGGCGTGCTCCCCGGCGGCTGCATTCATGGAGAAAGCTGGCTTCCAGTTGATATTCCTTGATGCCCGGCCTGCATTCGCTCATGAGGCGCTTATGGGCGGCGGCGGCGATTTTTGCCGCCTTGCGCATGGCGGCGATTTCCGAGCGTGACTTGTACAACCGCATGTCGTGCAGGTAGTGATCCAGGGCGATGAATTCCTGGGGGGTATGCACGCCGCTACGGGCCTTGCTGCGGATCTGGCTGATCCAGCTCGACATGTTCTGATCCAGATCCGGATCGCAGCCCATAGCGTAATACACGCGTTCACATTGCTCCAGCATGCGCGGGAGAATGTCGTTGAGATCGGTGATGGGGAAGGAGTCATCCGCCCCGTATTTCTCTACCGCACCTTCCTGGCCGGCGATGGCGCCATCCCAGCGCTCCTTGTCTGCGTCTTTTTCCCGGCAGAACAGAATGTATTCCCCCTGCTTGCGACCGGGGATCAATGCGGCTACGGCTTCCGGTTCGGCAAAGCCGGTAAGGTAATAGAAGTCACTGTCCGGGCGATAGGGGTAATGCACGTCACCGTTGCGTACCCGTGTGGCGGCTGCCGGCAGGATGGCGATGCTGTCCTTGCCCATCATGCGCATCAGCTGACGCCGCCGCCGTTTGAATTCAGTCTGCGTCATTGTTGCCCGCCTCGTGCCAGATAAGTGAGGTTGCTACCCACAGGTATTCTTCCAGTTGCATCAGTGCTTCCTCGGTGTCCTGCAGTTGGCCAAAATTCTCCACGTTCATGCGGGCAATTTCGGCGAAATCCTGCAGGGCTTCTCCAGCATCGCCGTTCAGCAGCTGTTGTTTCTGCTCGCCAGCGAGGCCGAAACCAAACAGGAATCCCTGGCTCCAGTCGCGTATGGCACTGGCTCTTTCAGCAGCGGATGCCTGTTCGTCAGGCAGCATCAGCTGCAAGGGGATTTGCCCGGAATGCAGTTCTTCTGCGGTAAACAGCAACAGGTTTTCAAGCCTGGAGGCGCACTCCTGTACCTGTGGGTCCGCCGGGTCGGTTTCTGCAAGCAGAACTTGCTGCCAGTTTCCGGTTCTCCCACACAACATTCCGGCGAGAGTCCCGTGAGTCTCGGCGGCGGAGTATTCCAGCCTGGCGGCTTCGATGCAATCTGTCAGTTGCCTGTAATCAGGGGTAAAATCATTCATGGGTAAATGTTACCAGATTGCCAAATTATTTGACCCTCGCGGTGATGCAAACTATATTCCCACTACTATGAGCAAGCACCCTGATCAAAACAGTTCGCGGCAGGCTTTCGATATCCTCGAGGAACAGATCAAGGCATTGATCGAAACCTGCGCCTACCTCAAAGAGGAAAATCGTCTTTTGCGCACCCAGCAGGAACGCTTGCAGGAAGAACGGCTGGCGCTCATGGAAAAAAACCAGACGGCCCGCAGTCGTGTGGGTGCAATCATTACCCGGCTGAAGTCCCTAGAGGCGAATACGTGAGCAAGCCAGCGAAGACGGTAACCGTCAGCATCATGGACAAGGAATACCGGGTTGCCTGTACACCTGGCGAAGAAGACGTCCTGCTTGCTTCTGCGCTGAACCTGGATGAGCGCATGCGCGCCACGCGTCAGACGGGAAAAATCATCGGCACCGAGCGTATCGCGGTAATGGTGGCGCTGAACATGGCTCATGAGTTGTTGAGCATCAGCAATAACAGCAGTGAGCCGGATGCATCTCTGGAACGGCGGATGCGCAGCCTGCAAGATCAGGTGGAAGTTGCGCTGCATCAATTCAATCAACTGGAACTTTAGCCCTAAACGGAGTAGCCTTTAAGTTGAAGGCATCCTCTGCGGTGTTTGTGAGCTGGCTTAGTAAACCCTTGAGCCTTAGTACACTAGACAGGAAGTCCAGGTTGCTGCAGCGGTGTGCATGTCCGTCTTGAGCGGAAAGCCTGAACTGCAGCCGGGACTCCCACTTGAACCTGCCGGTTCAAGGTCACAAATCAGCAACGGCACAGGCGGAGGATGTCTTCCCTTCCCCTTATCCCATGAATGACCCTCTTGATACCAGAAACAGGATTCGTGTGCAGCGCCAGAAACTCAGCGCAGCGTATCGTGCAAGTGCTGCACATGATGCATGTAAGCGGCTGCTGTCGCTGCGGCAATTTCCTGGTGCAAAGCATATCGCATTCTATCTGACTGCTGATGGTGAGCTGGATCCCTTGCCAGTGCTGGAGCGTGCCTGCGCTATGGGCAAACAATGCTACCTGCCTGTGCTGCACCCCATTGGGCACAAGCGTCTGTGGTTTGCTGCCTGGCGACCTGGCGACCCTCTGCGAGCCAACAGGTACAACATACTCGAACCACGATGGCTGCTGTCTACGTTGATCAAGCCCTGGGCGCTGGATCTGGCTGTGGTTCCGCTGGTGGCATTTGATATCACAGGAAATCGTTTGGGGATGGGTGGAGGTTATTATGACCGCAGCTTTGCTTGGCGCAACAACAGGCGATGTTGGAAAGGTCCTTTGCTGGTTGGCTATGGATATGAACTGCAAAAAACCAGGCATGTATCTGCGCAGCCCTGGGATGTGGCAATGGATGTCATAGTAACGGAAAGTGCGTTATACATGCGGTAGAGCGTCTTCCTGATGACCATCCAGAGGCCGCTGAGTGAGGCTTTGTTACTGTTCATCTTAGTAAGTGGCGGTAAATACTGGCATTTATTGATGAGTTGTTTATACTCGCCATAGCAGGTGCAAACTTTCGCACCTCTTGTGTATTGAACTGTAATGGGGGATCTCATGGCAAAGAAGACATCAAAGAAAAAAACTGCAAAGAAGAAGGCGGCTGTTTCCAGGAATACAGCCAGGAAAAAAGTACTGAAGAGAGCGGCCAAGAAGAAGGTTGCGAAGAAAAAAGTCGCCAAGAAAAAGGTTGTAAAAAAAGTAGCCAAGAAAACAGCAAAGAAAAAAGTCGTAAAAAAAGCAGCGAAGAAAAAGGTTGCGAAGAAAGCAGCAAAGAAGAAAGTAAGCAAAAAGAAAGTAGCAAAGAAGAAAGTAAGCAAAAAGAAAGCAGCAAAGAAAAAAGTGGTAAAGAAAGCCGCTGGGAAAAAGGTAGCGAAAAAGAAAGTGGCCAAAAAGAAAGCCAGTAGAAAAAAGTAAAGGAGATGCCCTGATCTGTTTCTAACTGCAGATTGGGATTCCTGGTCTTGTTGATTGTCTGGCGCCAAGGATTGGCGGTGCCTCGCATGTTTCACCAGGCTCCGGAATTGCCCCCGGAAGCATGGCTGGTAGCAAACTGCGTCTTGACCAAAACACTATCAAGTATTTGAAATTCTGTGAAAAACTCACGGAACGAGAGGCTTGGTGAAGGGCGGGCTGGCTGCTATTTGCCTGAACCTGCAAAGAGTTGGTACGCTGGATTATTGGTTTCTTCATGGTAGCGGTAACCCAGTTCTTTCAGATATGTGCGAAATTCGTTGACTTCCGCCCCTTGGATTTGCACACCCACGAGTACCCGGCCATAGGCTGCCCCATGGTTCCGGTAATGGAACAGGCTGATATTCCAGCCACGACTCAATCCGGCAAGAAAATCCAGTAGTGCGCCGGGGCGCTCGGGAAAAACAAAACGAAACAGCCGCTCGTTCCTGACCTGGCGCGCATGCCCCCCCACCATGTAGCGAATGTGCAGCTTGGCGGTTTCATTATCAGTAAGGTCGGTAACGTCAAACTTCCTGTGCTGCAAGCGCTCGATGATGCCGTGACGTTCCTTCCCGTCTCCCGAAAGCTCCAGACCACAAAAAACATGGGCGCGGTTGTCATCATGGTAGCGGTAGTTGAACTCTGTGATATTGCGCTTGCCCAGTATCTTGCAAAAATTCAGGAAGCTTCCGGGCCTCTCGGGAATTCCCACGGCGAACAGGGCTTCGCGTTGCTCACCCAGTTCGGCTCTTTCCGATACATGGCGCAGACGGTCAAAGTTGATATTTGCGCCACTCAGAATGGCTACCAGATTGCCACAGCTTCCTTTGCTTTGCTGCAGGTACTTCTTTATCCCTGCTATTCCCAAGGCACCTGCCGGTTCGGCTACGCTGCGGGTGTCATCATAGATATCCTTGATGGCGGCGCAGATTTCGTCTGTGGTTACGAGCACGACCTCGTCTACATACTGCCTGGCAAGTTTGAAAGTCTCCTTGCCAATCTGCCGCACAGCTACACCATCGGCAAAAAGGCCAATCTGTTTGAGGGTTACCCTGCGGCCTGCTTTCAGGGCGCTCTGCAGGGTAGGTGTGTCTTCCGGCTCGACGCCGATGACGCGGATTTCTGGCCGTACCCGCTTGATGTAGGCGGCCATACCACCGATAAGCCCCCCCCCGCCTACAGGGACAAAAACAGCCTCTATCGGATCCTCATGCTGCCTGAGCACTTCCATGGCGACCGTCCCCTGCCCGGCGATTACATCCGGGTCATCGAAAGGGTGGACAAATACCAGACCTTTTTTCTTTTCCAGGGTACGGGCATGTTCATACGCTTCATCATAGGAGTCGCCGTGCAGAATAATACTGGCTCCCAGGTTGCGTACAGTTTGCACCTTGATGGGGGGCGTGGTGGTGGGCATGATGATCAGTGCAGGTACGCCCAGGCGCTTTCCCGCCAAGGCTACCCCCTGAGCATGGTTTCCTGCAGAGGCTGCGATGACGCCCTGCAGCTTCTGCTTGTCCGACAGGTTATAGACCTTGTTGTAGGCACCACGCAACTTGAAGGAAAAGACGCTTTGCATGTCCTCCCGCTTGAGCCAGATGTTCGTATTCAGGCGGGCAGATAACCGTGGAACAAAGTCCAATGGTGTTTCCCTGGCGACATCATATACCCGGGCGCGAAGTATTCTTTCCAGATAATTGCGGGACATCAGTGCGGCCTTGAACCGTCATGGCAATGGTGTTTTCAATGCTGTAATGGTAACTTATTGCAAGAGATAAAAAAGGAGAAAAGAAGATATGACTCAAGATGAATTAAAGCGCCAGGCGGCAGAAGCCGCACTGGAATATCTACCCCGCAGCGGGGTGCTGGGCATAGGTACAGGATCGACGGTTAATCATTTCATCGATCTCCTGGCCGATGTCAAAGGCCAGTATGAAGGTGCAGTGTCCAGTTCAGAAGCCTCCACCGAACGACTGAAGAAAATTGGCATGCAGGTCTTTGATCTCAACGCAGTTGGGGAGTTGGAAATTTATGTCGATGGCGCGGATGAATCCAATTACTCGTTGCACCTGATCAAAGGCGGTGGCGGTGCGCTTACCCGTGAAAAGATTATCGCTGCTGCGAGCAAGAAATTTGTTTGTATTGCAGATGAAAGCAAGCTGGTGCATGTGATGGGAGGGTTTCCCCTGCCGGTGGAGGTGATTCCCATGGCCCGCAGTTATGTGGCCAGAGAGCTGGTCAAGCTGGGTGGCACTCCCGTATGGCGGGAAAACTTTGTTACCGACAATGGCAATATCATCCTGGATGTGGAGAATCTGGAAATCATGGAGCCCGTCAAACTGGAAACTGCCATCAACCAGCTTGCCGGCGTGGTGACCGTGGGGATTTTTGGCCATCGACCGGCAGATGTGCTTATTCTTGGGTCTGAATCGGGCGCAAAAAGCATTTTGCCGGAATAAGATATTCTCTGGGGCAAAAGCCGCGAACAGCCATTTGACGGTTCGTGGTTTTTTTGTTGCTGGCTGATGCCAATCACCTTCATGTTTGCCTGCGAGAGAGCAAAAAAAGGGGAAGCGCGAAACGCTTCCCCTTTTGGGTTATATGTACGCTGCAACAGCGTCTATATAACTACTTCGGTCAGATTCTGATCAGAACTTGTGAACCATACCAAAGGACAGGCCGGACTGCTCGCCATCAGGATTGGTGATGTGCAGGCCATGCTCGGAGTCAGCATACTGGACATACATTTTGGTACGCTTGCTGAAATTGTGATCCAGGCCGATAGCCCAAGCATCCGACTTGCTGCCGCTGTCCGGATCGATTTGTGACCACTGGGCTTTCAGCTTGTTGTTACCAAACTTGTAGGAGCCATTGACTGTGTAGTTGTCGGTGGCGGTCAGATCGCCCTGGTCGGCATAAACTGCGCCGATATGGAAGTTGCCCATATCGAAGCCAGCGCCAATACGCCAGTGAGTAGCGTCAGCTCCGGCAAACAGGTCATCCAGTTGCTCCCATGCGGCTGACAGGAACAGGCCGCCATTGCTGTACATGGCTGCGAGAGAGTAGGCTCCACCGAAGTCGCCGTCGCCATCATAGTCCGCATCAGGAACCACGGCGCCAACCAGTGTCAGGCCGGAGAAAGAGGGAGAAACATAGGCGATTGCATCGCTGGCGCGGATATCGACCAGGCCAGCAGTGGCATTGTAATCAGCCAGTTCGTCGCCGAAGATATCCAGCTTGCCGGTGGACATTTTCATCGGGGTGTCGTGCTTACCATAGAGGAAGGTGCCCCAGCCACCGGCCAGACCGATGTAAGCGTTACGACCGCCCTGGAAACCGCCTTCTGCGGTGTTGTACTGGGTTTCCATTTTCCAGATCAGTTTCAGGCCATCGCCCAGATCTTCAGAACCCTTGAAACCAAGACGTGAGGCACGGCTGGTTACGTCATAGATGCTGTCGCCAGCATCAGGATCGACAAAATCGATAGAGGTGTGAACTTTACCATAAATGGTCACATCAGCTGTGGCAGCCTGAGAAACCATGGGCAGGGCTGCAGCGACTGCCAATGCTAGAAGCTTCTTTTTCATTTGGAATACTCCGCTAAATAAATTAGGTTTAAAAACATGTCTAAGCAAGAGCGATAATAGTTGCTTTTTTACAATAAAGCAACACTTATTTGTAAAAAAATCACATTTATGTTTTTGTTGCAAAAAAGTTACAAGTGCGATGGGTATGGGGGCGAGGCTGGCTTGCCCTCCCCGGAGAGCGGGGAGGGCTGAGGGGCTGAAATTTAACGCTTGGAGTACTGGGGACGCTTGCGGGCCTTGTGCAGACCCACTTTCTTGCGTTCCACCATGCGCGCATCACGGGTCAGGTAACCGGCCTGACGCAGTGTTGGGCGATACTCTTCGTTGTATTCCAGCAGTGCGCGGGCAATGCCGTGGCGAATTGCGCCGGCCTGACCTGTTGTTCCGCCGCCACTAACGCTGGCATTGATGCTGACCTTGTCCACCAGTTCGGCGGCTTCCAGTGGCTGACGCACAATCATGCGGGCGGTTTCGCGGCCGAAGAATTCATCCAGAGGACGGCCGTTTACTGTGATGCTGCCGTCGCCTGGGGTCAGGTAAACCCGGGCGGCGGAAGTCTTGCGTCGGCCGGTGCCGTAATTTTGTTGCTGTGCCATTTCGTCAGATCCGTATCAGCTGTTGTTCAGAGGTCGAGGGGTTTGGGCTGCTGGGCGCTGTGCGGATGCTCGGTGCCGGCATAAACCTTCAGTTTTTTCAGCATGGAGCGCCCCAGCGGGTTGCGTGGCAGCATGCCCTTGACCGCGCTTTGCAGTACGCGCTCAGGTGCTTTTTCAAGCAGCTTGCCCAAATTAATGGATTTCAGGTTACCGATGTAACCCGTGTGATGATGGTACATCTTGTCTTGCAGCTTGTTGCCGGTAACATGCAGTTTCTCTGCATTGATCACCACAACATAGTCGCCCGTGTCCACATGCGGTGTATATATAGGCTTGTGCTTGCCTTTTAACCGACGTGCGATTTCACTGGCCATGCGACCCAGGGTCTTGCCCTCTGCATCTACTACGTACCATTCCCGGCGTACTTCCGCCGCCTTAGCGCTTACCGTTGTCATTTGTCTCGTTCCCAAAATAGCGAAGTCTCGCCATACTCCACGAAAGGGCGCGAATAATACCCGACCTGAAAAAGAGATTCAAGCCCTTTGTGTTGACCCGGCAAAAAAATAGCGTGGCAAGGCGCCACGCTAGATAATAACCACCAAAGGAGGATGGTGTATACACTGATTTTCCTAAAGGGGAGGAGGGAGGAAAATCAGCACATGAGTATTTTCTAATATTAGATCTTTCTTGTCAAAATTATTTTCTGGTCTGGTTTTCCGGTCTGGTTTTCCGGTCTGGTTTTCCGGTGCCCTGCAACCTGTCCTCGTGCTATGATTTCATCCGGATGATTGTGACCTGCATTAGCCCCGTGGAGTGGCTTCATGGCGTTAGGTACAATGCCATTTTCAGTGACCATAAGTTGTTGAAAGACAAAATCACATTTTTGTTTTTCCGGGTTGAAAATCGTCATGGAAGGCTTTTTTTCAACATTCTGTTTAAGTGCCCTTAAGTCAAGGCGGCAGCCATCGCTGCACTCGCCAGTGCAAATGAATATATGGTGTTTGAAGTAAGGCGTGTTCCTTTTTTCTATGGCCAACCGATAAAATACATTGAGCATACCCCAAGGCGCGAGCCATGATCCCTGAAGCGGCTCGTTGCGTAAAGTGCGGCCTTTGTCTGGCTGGCTGTCCCACCTATCAGCTCAGCAGCAGTGAAACCATGTCCCCCCGGGGGCGCATCGCCTTGGTGCAGGCGCTGGCTCAGGGGCAGCTTGTGGTGGATGGTTATAGCCATGAGGTATTGGCCAGCTGCCTGTTGTGTCGGCGTTGCGAAGCGATGTGTCCGTCTGAAGTGCCGTTCGGCATGCTCATGGATCGGGGGCGGGAACTGGTTCGCTCCCGGCAGGGATGGAAGGAAAAACTGTTGATTGCCATCTTGCCCCGCAGGGTTTGGATGCACTTGCTTGCCCGGATCGGGAAAGCCGCGCTTTCTGCAACCACTCCCATGGGAAAGATGCTGACGCAGGCCCGGCTTGATGCCCCGGAACCTGAAGAACTCTGCCGCCCCCGGGGAACGAGAACGGTTGGACGGATAGGCTTGTTTACGGGGTGTACGGGAAGTCTGTTTGACAGTGCTGCCATTGAAGGAGCAACGGAACTGTTGCTGCAGGCGGGTTATGAGGTGCAAATACCCCGTAGGCAGGCTTGCTGCGGCGCCCTGGATGCTCATGGGGGGAATGGCAAAAGAGCGGCCCGGCTACTTGCCGTCAATGAGGCGGCTTTCGCTTCTGCGGGTGAGCTGGAAGCGGTTGTCAGTATCGCCAGCGGCTGTGGCGCACAGTTTGCCGGATATCCTGCATTGGGCGAAAAGCATGTCGATATTGGTTCTTTTCTGGCGCAGGAGCAGGTGATTTCCCGGTTGCGGTTTCGTCCGTTGGCAAAATGCGCCATGGTGCATATCCCCTGCACACTGGAGAATGTGCTGCACGGTGCTGAAGCAGTGCTGCAGTTGCTGCAGCGGATTCCTGGCCTGCACATTGTAGAGGCAGGGAAAAGAGGAGCTTGCTGCGGAGCCGGGGGTACGGCCTTTTTGCTGCGCCCTGATCTGGCGGACAGCTTGCGGCAGCCTTTTGTGCAGCAGATCGGGGGGTTGGCGCCAGATTATGTTTTGAGCAGCAATGTTTCCTGTCGTTTGCATCTTCAGGCCGGAGTGGATACGGCGGGTGTACAATTCATGCATCCGGTGACTTTGCTGGCGCAGCAACTGATTAGAGACTAGAATTTTGGCATGAATTCAGATAACAGCAGAAATTTTACTGCGGCGGATCGTCTGGTCGTGAACTTTGACCAGGCCTTGCGCACCTTGTTTGGTCGTCCACTGGTGACCGAGCGGGCAAATCCTGCGGAAAAGTGCACAGAGTCTGAGCTGCCGGAGGCCCAAAGGGATCATGTGGCCCGATTGATGCGCATCAATCATACCGGTGAGGTTTGCGCCCAGGCCCTGTACCAGGGGCAGGCGTTGACAGCGCGCCGGGAAGAGGTGCGGCGCAGCATGGAGCGTTCCGCCGCGGAGGAAAATGATCACCTGGACTGGTGCGAACAGCGGGTGGAGGAGCTGGGCGCACGCCTGAGCATTCTCAACCCCTTCTGGTATGCAAGCTCTTTTGCCCTGGGCGCAGCCGCGGGGCTGGCGGGGGACAAATGGAGCCTGGGTTTCGTGGCGGAGACGGAAAAGCAGGTGGAAGGCCACCTGGAAGACCATCTGAGCCAGGTGCCGGAATCGGACTGCCGTACCCGCGCCATCCTGGAGCAGATGAAAGAAGACGAAATCCGCCACGGCCAGATGGCCAAGGCGCACGGCGGGGCGGAACTGCCCGATCCGGTGAAGGTTGCCATGAAGCTCACCTCGAAGCTCATGACCGCCTCGGTTTATCGCCTGTAGGAGGCGGCTCGTCCCCGGGCCGAATCAAAACCAGTCGCGGCGAGGACGCCGTTCCTACTTGTGATACGGTTTGCTCAGTTCATGCACGGCCTCAATCATCGCCCCCGCATGTTCCGGGTTGATGCCGGGGTGAATGCCGTGTCCCAGGTTGAATACATGGCCGGTGCCAGCGCCATAGCTTTCCAGGATGTTTGCCACCGAACGGCGGATTACCTCAGGTGAGGCATACAGGGTGCCGGGATCCATATTGCCCTGCAGGGCAACCCTGCCGCCGACCCGGCTCCGCGCTTCGCCGATGTCTGTAGTCCAGTCCAGCCCCAGGGCGTCGCAGCCGGTGTCTGCCATGATTTCCAACCACTGGCCACCGCCTTTGGTAAACAGCACCACGGGCACCTTGCGCCCGTCGGCTTCTCTGGTCAGCCCTTCCACGATGCGTTGCATGTAGGCCAGGGAGAACGCCTTGTAATCTGCAGGTGTCAAGACGCCGCCCCAGGTATCAAAAACCATCACCGCCTGGGCGCCGGCGGCGATCTGGGCATTAAGATAGGAAGTCACGGACTCCGCCAGCTTGCCCAGCAGGGCATGCATCAGATCCGGGCGGTTGAACATCATGCCCTTGGACAGGGCGAAGTTCTTGGTGCTGCCACCTTCCACCATATAGGTGGCCAGGGTCCAGGGGCTGCCGGAGAAGCCGATCAGGGGCACCCGGCCATCCAGCTCCCGGCGAATGGTGCGCACGGCGTCCATCACATAGCGCAGCTCTTCTTCCGGATCGGGCACGGGCAGGGCGTCGATGGCGGCCTTGTCCTGCACCGGATGCTTGAAACGGGGGCCTTCCCCTTCCTCGAAATACAGACCCAGACCCATGGCGTCGGGAATCGTGAGGATGTCGGAAAACAGAATGGCGGCATCCAGGGGGAAGCGCTCCAGGGGCTGCAGGGTAACCTCGCAGGCCAGCTCCGGATTCTGGCAAAGGCTGAGAAAATCGCCCGCCTTTTCCCGGGTGGCCCGGTATTCCGGCAGATAGCGTCCCGCCTGACGCATCATCCACACCGGAGTCATGTCTACAGGCTGGCGCAGCAGGGCGCGTAAAAAGCGGTCATTTTTCAGTGTGCTCATGGATCATCCGGATTCGTGTTCAAGAATGGGCGATGATTTTACACTTTTCTGCGCTGAAGGCTATTTGATATAGGGGTTTGGCCTGCCCTGGATCTTTGCTACCGCTGCGTTGTGGCGTTTTTCTTCCTTGTCGGGGGGGTGATTATTGTTCCATTTTTCCAGCATCCGGCGCTGCTTGCGGTAGATATCCAGGTTGTACTCATCGGCCATGTACAACATGGCTCTGGCAATGCGGCCGCGGACTTCCGGTCGGGGTTCTACCCGGCGAGAGCGAAAATCCACCTCAAAATCACAGCCCTTGAAATGGTGCTTCTCACCCTTGATGATGCCAAAAGCCATGGCGCCGCGGGTTCGGTTCACATCCTTGCGCGCCGCGTACATATTGTGCATGTCGGATTCGATGTAGTTGAAACGGGCGCTGTTGTGGCGGCATTGCTCGCGTTTGCCACAGCCCAGCTTTTTGGTGACCCAGCTCATGGGGTAGACGTGCTCTACGTTTACGCTGCGATCAAAAGGGCGGAACTTTCTGCCGCAATACAGGGTCTTTCCTCCATCGGGGTAGATGCCCTGCCAATAGCTGCGCAGGCTGTCCAGGTAGTTGCGTTCGGGTGGGCGGGAACAGGCGGTGGCGGCCCACAGAGCCAGCCCCAGTAACAACAGGATCAAATTTCTTGTTTTCATCGGTGTTCAGCGCATCCGGGCAGAAATTGCGATAATATCGTTCTTTCGCCGATTGGTGTTAGTCATACGGCCGGGTTGCCGGTAATTTTCTATGCAGGAAGGAAAAAAAACGAGCAAGACAGCAGCATCCAACCGCCTGTGGCTGATTATCAGCTTGGTGATAGTGGTTACTGTAATTGCGGTGCTGCTGGTGCCGGAGGCGGGAAATCAGGTGGAAGACATACCTCTGCCCGTGGCATCACCGGCGCCAGCGCCAGCAACCAGTGGGGAGGTTGTGGAAAAACAGGCGTCTGTTTCTGCCCCACGAAATGACGGCGATGTGGCGCGCAAGTATCTGGCGGATACAGCCGGAAAAGAAGCGGCACCGGACGCTGTTTTCGCCCAGGCGCAGGAATTTCAGTCCCGGGGCTGGCTTGCGGATGCCTGGTTGCTGTATTTCAAGGCAGCGAAAGATGGCCATGCCGGGGCAGCCATGGTGCTGGCGGAGCAGGCAGATCCCCGGTTTTTCAGGGCAGGTGAAACGGTGCTTTCTCGCCCCGACGTGGTGCAGGCGCACAAATGGTATCAACAGGCACAAAGCAATGGCAGCGAACTTGCCGGCCAGCGCTTGCAGCAACTACTGGTGGAACTGAAAAAATCTGCACAGGAAGGGGACGAACAGGCCGCAGTGCTGCTGGAAAAATGGAAATGATAAGGAAAAGCTGTTTTTTATTGCTGGTTTTGCTGAGTGCGCAAGCGCTGGCAGATACGAAAAAGCCGCTGCTCATGGAGGGCAAGAGCACGCTCTATCAACGGGTGTTGACCGTGCCTGAAGCCCGCCTTCATGACCAGCCTGGTGACCGGCAGGGTGTGGTGGCTATTCCTTTCAGTGCTTTCTATGTATATGAGCGCAAAATGCTGCAAGGCGCCCAATGGCTGCTGGTGGGCGCAGATCGCCATGGCGGTCTGGCGGGCTGGCTGGCGGAAAAAGACAGTATTTCCTGGAACCAGGGGCTGACCGTGGTATTCAGAAGCCCGGTTGGGCAGGATCGGGTGCTGATGCTGCGTGACAAGACAGCGTTGAAGGCCCTGGCGGAAGATGCCGGAGGCGAGGAATACCGGCAGCTCTATGAGCAAGCGGTGCAGGGCCGGTTACCGGCGGATTCTCCCGTCGTGGCGATCCAGCCCGCCAGCCATATTGATATTCGTGAAAATTTCTATCTGGTGCCGATTCTTGATTTTGAAGATACCTGGCTGGGTACAGAGCAGGCGCGAATGCTGAAGATTGCCAGTGTGCCGCTGTCGGGCGAGGAAAGCCGGATCACCGCACAGGATGGCCCGCAAAAGGAATATACCGCGGGCCTGGTGTTTGTCATCGATGCCAGCCTGTCCATGGATGAATACATACAGCGCACCCGGGAAGCCGTGATGAAGATCTATGACCGGCTCGGCGATGCGGGACAGCTCGGAAAAGTGAATTTCGGGCTAGTGGCGTTTCGTGACAATGCCGGGGTGGCTCCTGGCCTGGACTATACCGCCAGAACCTTCGTCACCCTGGAGCAGGGGCGTGATCCCGGGGTGTTTCTGGAGAAGGTGGACCAACTCGCTGCAGCAAGGGTTTCCAGCAGGGATTTCCGTGAGGATGCCTATGCCGGGGTACAGCAGGCCATCGAGGGCATGGGCTGGCAGGGGTATGATGCCCGCTATGTCGTGCTCATCACCGATGCTGGTGCGCGGGAAGGCGGTGATTCCCTGTCCACCACCGGATTGAGCACCCCTGTCCTGCGCCAGCTGGCGCAGGACAGAGGCATTGCCCTGTTTGTGCTGCACCTGAAGACTCCCGCAGAGATGGCGAACCATGAAGTGGCAGAAGCCCAGTACCGGGAACTGTCTGATTTCCCCGGAATTGGCAGCCTGTATTACGGAGTACCGACAGGCGATGTGGAGAAGTTTGGCACTGTGCTGGACAGCCTCGCCGGGCAGATTTCCGCCCAGGTGGCCCAGGGGCTGGAAGCGTCGCCGCAGTCGACAGAGCCGGAAGCAGAGCAGAATGCGCACCTGGGCGAACTGCAAAGCAAGGTGGAAAAGCTGGGTTATGCCCTGCGCATGCAGTATCTGCAGCAGACCAAGGGGCAGCCGCCGCGGGTCTTCAATGCCTGGATGCTGGATCGTGATTTCCGCCAGCCACAGCGCCAGGCCGTAGATGTACGGGTACTGCTCACTCGTGATCAGCTGTCGGATCTCCATGATATCCTGCGCCAGGTACTGCGCACCGCAGAAGATGGGCTGCTGTCGCCACAAAACTTTCTCAATGAGCTGAAAAGCCTGGCTGCCACCATCTCGCGCAATCCCGAAGAGCTGGGGCGCACCACCGCAACCACTGCCGGTGAGGGCAACAGCCTGGTGGATATGGGCTTTATCGGTGACTACATCGAAGGCCTGCCGTATGCCGGCGAAATCATGTCCCTGTCTCTGGATGACTGGCAGAACTGGCCTGCCGGGCAGCAGATCGAGTTTCTGCGCCGCCTGGAAGAGAAAATCACCTACTACCGCGCCCTGCATGACAATACAGACTTGTGGATCAGCCTGGACAACGGCCCGGTCAGCGGTGATTCGGTATTTCCCCTGTCTCTGGATAAGCTGCCCTGATAATGCCGGCAAGCACTCCGGAAACCATTTATCAGCTCAAGGATGTCGCCAAAACCCGTAGCAGCAACGGCTATACCTTCGGTTTGCGGGTGCCTTCCCTGCGCATCTGCCGGGGCGAAAAAATCGCCCTTATCGGCGAGAGCGGTTGCGGAAAATCCACCCTTCTGGATCTGCTGGCCTTTATCCTGCAACCCAGTGATGCGGGCGACTTCAGCTTTTGTGCCGGCGCTGCCGGAACCGTTGATATCGGCGCTGCCTGGCGCAGGCAAAAACGCAACCGGCTGGCGGCACTGCGCAAGGCGCACATGGGCTATGTCATGCAAACCGGGGGCTTGTTGCCCTATCTGAATATCTACGACAACATCAACCTGTCCCGGCGGATGCTGGGAATGCCGGCGGACGATACGGTGGAGAATCTGGCCAGGGAACTGGGGCTGGTGCGGCATTTGCACAAGCTGCCAGACGCCCTGTCCACGGGAGAGCGGCAGCGTGTCGCTATCGGCCGGGCACTGGCGCATCGTCCCGCCATCATCATTGCAGATGAGCCGACCGCCTCGGTGGATCCTTTCGCCGCAGAAAAAATCATGTCCCTGTTCATCGGCATGGTGGAGGAGCGGAACATCACGGTGATCGTCGCCAGCCATGCCTGGCGGCATATCAAGCAATTGGGCCTGCGCCGGCTGGCTCATCACACCCGCCGTTCTGCGGATGGCCGCATGATCGAAACCGTAGTGAGCGGATGATGCTCCGCCAGCAGCGCCACAGCCTGGCCCTGGCGAGCAGGGACTACTTTCACGAATGGCGGATCTCCATTTGCTTCGTGCTGGCCCTGGCGGCGGTGCTGGGGCCGATGCTGGTACTGTTTGGCCTGAAATTTGGCATCGTGGGCGCCATGGTCGAAGAGCTGGTGGAAGATCCGCTGAAGCGGGAAGTTCGTCCCGTAGGCAGTGGTCGCTATGACCGCGCATGGATCGATCGCCTGCGCAAGCGTGAGGATGTGGATTTTATCGTGCCGCGGATTCGCAGTATCGCCTCCACCTTGTCGGTGAGCAGCGAACAGGCCGGACGCATTCTGCAGTTCGAAGTGATTCCCTCCGCCCCGGGTGACCCGCTGCTGGATCCGCAACGGCCGGCGCCATCGGGGCTGGACAAAGTGGTGTTGTCCGCAAGTGCGGCGAAAAAACTTCAGGTGGCGGCAGGCGACCGTGTTGAGGGCAGCTTGCTGCGACAGTACAACGGGCGCAGGGAGCGGGTAAGCCTTCCTCTGCAAGTGGCGGCGATTGCACCGGCAACGGCGTTCAGCCGGGACGGACTGTTTGCCTCGGTAGCGCTGGTGGAAGCGCTGGAGGATTTTCGTGATGGTCATGCGGTGCCTGCCCTGGATTGGGAAGGGGTGACAGTCGTGCGGGATCGCCACTATACCGGCTTCCGCCTGTATGCCAGATCCATCTACGATGTTGCCGCCCTGCAAGACAGCTTTGAACGCAGCGGCATCGATGTGCGCACTCGGGCGGCAGACATTGAAAGCGTACGGCGCATGGATCGCACCCTGTCGGCAATCTACTGGGCCATCGCCCTGATTGGCCTGGGCGGTTTTTCCCTTTCCCTGGGCGCGAGCCTCTGGGCGAATGTGGATCGCAAACGCAGGGAGTTGTCGGTGCTGCGTTTGGTGGGTTTTCACACCGGAGAGATCATCCTGTTTCCGGTAGTGCAGGGGCTTTACACCGCATTCTTCGGCTGGGCGCTTGCCTGTGGCATTTATGGCGCCGCTGCCTGGAGCATCAATTTCATGCTGGCGCCGCAGCTGGAGAGCACACAGAAAATTTGTCGCCTGCTGCCCGAGCACTATGCTGCTGCCCTGGCGATTACCGCCGGTGCTTCCATGCTGGCTGCTATACTTGCTGGCATCCGCGCCGCAAGGGTGGAGCCTTCCGAAGGGTTGAGGGAAATATGATAACCATCCGGGAAAATCTGCTGTATCTGAGTCTGACCGCCGTAGTGGTGGTGGGTGGCTATGCTTTCTTGCGCTACGCCTACCGGGTCATGGATCGGGCGCCCTTCACCCAGGAGATTGTGTTGATTATCCTCGGCACTGTGGCCACGGTGCTGATTACCGCCATGCTGCTCAACAAGCAGACCGAGGTGGAGCTGAAGAAAGAGCAGAGTATCAAGTTCATCGAACTCAAATCTGAAATCTACATGGATTTTATTAACCATATTGAGCAACTGGTGCTGGAAAAATCTGTAACCGAGCAGGATCAAGTGCGCCTGCAGTTCCTTACCCACAAGCTGGCGATGGTGGCCAGCCCTGCAGTGTTGGTGCAGTACCAGGAGTTCCTGAAGGTGTTCAACCGCTCTGCCAGGGACGAATCCCTGGACAAAAGCGAAGGCGATGCCATCTCCGTTTCCCTGGCAAAACTGACGGTGAAGATTCGCCAGGATCTGGTCGGAGAACTGGATCAGGGCGGGGTTTATGACATGGCCGCTATCAACCAGCAGGTAATGAACAATGCCAGGGAGTCCAGCAATGGATAAAAGGAAGCGGGCAAGGGGGTTCTGATGCCGGACTTCCGGGGCGAACAGCTGGAAAAAGGGTTAGTGGAAATGGCGTTGACCGCCAGCCCGCGACAGCAGCAACTGCTGCTGGATTATCTTGTGCTGCTGGAGAAATGGAACAAGGTCTTCAATTTGACTGCGGTGCGCGACCCCATGAAGATGGTGTCCAGGCAGTTGCTGGACAGTCTCTCGATTCAACCCCTGCTGCGGGGCAGCTCCGTGTTGGATGTGGGTAGTGGCGCAGGTCTGCCAGGCATCCCCCTGGCGATCCTCAACCCGGAAAAGATGTTTACGCTACTCGATGCAAACAGCAAGAAGACCCGTTTTCTTCGCCAGGCAAAACTGGAACTGGGGCTGGGCAACATCCAGGTGGAGCAAGCCCGGGCAGAGCAGTTTCAGCCACTGCAACCCTACGACACCATCACCTCCCGCGCCTTCGCTGCCTTGCCGGACATGCTCCGGCTTACCCGGCATTTACTCGCTCCTGGTGGTTGCTGGCTGGCCATGAAAGGCAGTGTGCCCGATGAAGAACTGAAAATCCTGGGGCAAGAATTTCACTATGAAATCCATCCCCTTGCGGTTCCCGCCGAGGCTGGGCAGCGGCATGGGATCGTGCTTCACCTTTATCGTGAGAGTGCTTCGAAAAAATAGTGCTTAACAGAATGTTGAAAAGGCCTTCCATGGCTTTTTTCAACTCAGTAAAGAGCAAGAGCGCGATTTTGTCTTTCCTCCATTTCCAATGTTACTGTTCGTCCTGGTATTCCCACGCCGGGACAATAAGGCGTTGGGGAAATAAACCCTCGAAGGGCACTTCGACCACTCTTGTGCCGGCAGGATTGCTGCTGGCTTGAGTGCCAATTGTTCTGAGGGGTGGGGTGGACGGTATTGTGAGAATTTTCCTACAGACACTCGGGGCGTTTGTCCATATGCACCGTGCCTGATTGCGCCTATAGTGAAATTATCGAAGAGTCAAGATCAGGTAGCAGGGATGTTCGGCATGGCGCAGCAGAGCAGAAAAATTTTGAAGACAGAGTCATTGGCGGTCAATCAGCCATGCTTGCGGGAGCGACGCATGTTCCGGCTGCTGCTGCAAAGCAATCCCAATTATTTTGGCAATGCCCTGTCCAGCCCATTGCCTGCAAGAAAGCCCGTCCGGTGCAATACCTGGTATGAGGAAATCTGCTGCCTGGGATATAACCCCCGGGAAAAGCTGTTGGGAGCGGTGGTTTGTCTTCACCAGCCCGGTGGTTATGCGATGGGTGCGCGAATCAACAGTGAGCCGGAATTTGTGCGGTTTTATCTCTCGTTTGATGAGGGAAAGTGTTGGGAAGATCAGGGTTGCGCCAGTGTGGAGGTTCACAATGCGGCCGCTGTGATGGATCGGCAGTATGCCGTTTTTCTGCAGCTGGCAAACGGTGAAGACAGTTTTCCCGCACCCCAGGCCAGACTCAGAGCCATACTCTCCTGGAATGATATGCCTCCTGCCGGGACTCCGGACTGGAAGCCGGTGTTTGGCAATGTTACTGAAACGCAGGTTTGCCTTTCTTCCCAGCCAGATCCGGATCAGGAACCGGGTGTCGTTGCGGCAGCAGGAGACGGTGGCGAGCAGTTGCGCGGTATCGGGTTGACGATGCAGGATAATGCATTGCTGGCGGTGGTGCATGTCGAGAGGCAAAAATGCCTTGCCTGCTGCCATCACGTTACCTTTTGGCTGGACGGTGATGACAGTGGCGCATTTGAAACGTATCTGGGTGCTGTTGACATGCCTGTATCCGCCTTGGGGGAGATCCCTGTCGGCGGAGTCGATTATGTGCTGCGCCTGCCAGTTGATATTGAAGCCTGCCGCCAGGATTGCGCCGAAAACAGCCGGGTGTTGCGGGTACGGGGGATTTTGTCTGGAAGCGAATCCGGCTCCCGCAGCGGCTTCTGGTGTGTTCCTGCAGAGAGGGGATATGTGGATGCCTGCCTTACTGTTGCGCCACGCGCGCATGCAGCGCCAGGGGTGATCGCCGTCATCGGTGGCGCTCCGGCAAAGACAGCAGAGCCTGGTGAGATTTCCTTGCCGGGGATGGAGGCTGCTCCTGATGGGTTCTTGATTCAGGGTGTGCCGTTACCAAGGCACAGCTACGTAGTAGAGGTCAGTGCGGATGGCCGGAACTGGAAGCCGCTTCTGGAAGAGGTGGTGGTTACGGATGCATATGGCGGCGTCCGTTGCCACCGCCCTGATCCGCGAACTGGCCGCTTTGAATACCTGCCTTTCGAGGAGAATGTTGCCGGCGTACTGGCCTGTTGGAATGGTGCGGGTGCAGGAAAATGGCGGTTGCGGCTGCGAAACTATTTTGGTGGTGCGCTGTTGCCGGATAGTGATATCGTGATCGTGCATTTGCCTGATGAGGTGCTGCCTGATGATGAATCTGGTTTGTCGCGCCAAGCAGGGGAAGGCAAGGCTTCGACCAAGCCAGCGGGCATGTTCGCCGCAGGCGGGATGTATGAGCAGCATCGTTTGCTTATTGCCTGATCCGGGCAATTCCTTTTTCTCGTGAGTTCCTTTCTACCACCTTGTCTCCCAGGCTGGTAAACTGGCGCCTTTCCATTCAGGATCACGAGCGTCACATGGTGCGGATCATCAGCATAGCCAACCAAAAGGGCGGTGTAGGCAAAACCACCACGGCGGTAAACCTTGCTTCAGCGCTGGCGGGAGTGCGCAAGCGCGTGTTGCTGGTGGATCTGGATCCCCAGGGAAATGCCACCATGGGTTGCGGGGTGGACAAGCATGAGCTGGAAGTGTCCGCCTGCGATGTATTGTTGGAAAACGCGCCTGTACGCGGCGTATTGCAGCGCAGTGCGGGAGATGAGTTCGATGTGCTGCCGTCCAATACCGACCTGACCGCTGCCGAAGTGGGGCTGATGAACCACCCCATGAAAGAGCGCCGCCTGACCCTGTCGCTGAAGCCGGTTCAGGACAGCTATGACTACATCCTCATCGACTGCCCGCCTTCGTTGAGTATGCTGACCATCAACGCATTCGTTGCCAGTGGCGGCGTGTTGGTTCCCCTGCAGACAGAATACTATGCCCTGGAAGGGCTTTCCGGGTTGCTCAATACCATTGAGCAGATTCGTGAATACTATAATCCGGAATTGAAGCTGGAAGGCATCCTGCGCACCATGCATGATATACGCAACCGGCTGTCGGCAGAGGTCTCCCGGCAGCTCATCGAGCACTTTGGAGATGAAGTGTTTCGCACCATTATCCCGCGTAACGTGCGCGTTGCCGAAGCGCCCAGCCATGGGCAGTCGGTTCTCCTGTATGATAGGTACTCCCGGGGTGCGGTAAGCTACATGGCCCTGGCGAGTGAAATGGTGCGTCGGCACGAGTCACAATCAACTAGCGACTGAATATTATGGCGAAACGAGGATTAGGCAGGGGATTGGATGCTCTTTTGGGCAGTACGCAGTCGGCCTCCCCCCGCAGCAACCACGAGGCGCAAGGAGCGGTCGCCGCTGGTGAACTGGCATCGCTGGCGCTGGATCTGATACAGCGCGGGCGCTTTCAGCCCCGGCGCCACTTCGATGAAGACAAACTACGAGAACTGGCCGATTCCATCGCCGCCCAAGGCGTGGTGCAGCCCGTGGTGGTGCGTCCTGTCGGGGGTGGCAAGCATGAACTGATCGCTGGCGAGCGCCGCTGGCGTGCGGCGCAGCTGGCAGGCTTGTCGGAAATCCCCGTGGTGGTGCGGGATGTCAATGATCAGGCCGCCATGGCCATGGGATTGATCGAAAACATCCAGCGCGATGACCTGAACCCCCTGGAAGAAGCCCGGGCCTTGCATCGCCTGCTGGAGGAATTTGAACTCACACACCAGCAGATTGCGCAGGCTGTGGGCAAGTCACGCACCACCGTTACCAACCTGATGCGTCTGCTGGAACTCAATCAGGACGTAAAGCAGCAGGTTGAAGCGGGAAGTCTTGAAATGGGTCATGCCCGGGCATTGCTGGCGCTGGAAGATGAGCTGCAAAGCCAGGCTGCCCGGGTGGTAGTCAAGAGAGGCCTGTCGGTAAGGGAAACCGAGGCGCTGGTGCGCCGCTTTAAGGAACATGGCGGCGAGCCTGTCCGCAGTTCTACCGCGCTGGCGGTGGAGGAAGACCCGGATGTGCGCCGTCTGGTACAGGATCTCACCGACAAATTGGGCGCGCCGGTACAGCTGAAGCAGGCATCCAGCGGCAAGGGGAAGCTGGTGATCAGCTACAATAATCTCGATGAACTCGAAGGGATCATGGCGCACATCAAGTGATTCCTGCCAGTGCTTTTGTAATATGAATTTCTTTCCGCCGTTGCGGCAAATTTAATGACTATATCGGTGTTAGCAACAAATAGAACTGTCCGGTTTTATAGCACATGAATTGTCCGCTTTTGTTTCTTGTCTGATCGAGCCTGGCAGCGGACGATGGCCAGGTTGTCAGAAAGGCAACAATCTTGTTGATTTT
>JALWMK010000031.1 GCA_027083925.1 Sedimenticola sp.
AGGATTCTCCTGCAGATGACGGCGTACCGCGCCAGTGGAGGCCATACGCAGATCGGTGTCGATATTGACCTTGCGCACGCCGTTCTTGATGCCTTCGACGATTTCTTCCACGGGCACGCCATAGGTCTCGCCCATGTCGCCGCCGAATTCATTGATGATCTTCAGCCATTCCTGGGGCACGGAAGAAGAGCCGTGCATGACCAGATGGGTGTTGGGCAGGCGCTCGTGAATTTCACGGATACGGTCGATGCGCAGCACTTCACCAGTGGGGGGCTTGGTGAACTTGTAGGCACCGTGGGAGGTGCCAATGGCGATGGCCAGGGCGTCCACGCCGGTCTTCTTGACGAAATCGGCGGCTTCATTTGGATCGGTGAGCAGCTGATCCACGTCCAGCTTGTCATCAGAACCATGGCCGTCTTCCTCGCCCATCATGCCGGTTTCCAGGGAACCCAGGCAGCCCAGCTCCCCTTCCACGGACACGCCACCGGCGTGCGCCATGTCCACCACGGTTTTGGTGGTGTTAACGTTGTATTCGAAACTGGAAGGGGTTTTCATGTCCGCCATCAGGGAGCCGTCCATCATTACCGAGCTGAAACCAGACTGGATGGAGCGCAGGCATACCGCAGGTTCGGAACCGTGATCCTGATGCATGACGATGGGAATGTGCGGGTACATTTCGATCGCCGCCGTAATCAGGTGGCGCAGGAAAGGTTCACCCGCATAGGAACGGGCGCCGGCGCTGCCCTGCATGATAACGGGGCTGTCCAGCTCATCGGCAGCCTGCATGATGGCATGCACCTGCTCCATGTTGTTGACGTTGAATGCGGGCATGCCGAAGTCATTTTCAGCAGCATAGTCCAGTAGTTGACGCATGGAAATAAGAGCCATGATTCTCTCCTTTTCGGGTTATTTTAAACTTAGGATTCAGTCGCTTTCGGGAATATACAGATCCCCGACGCGCACAATTTTCATTACATTGGTGCCGCCTTCCTTACCGGAAAGATCGCCTTTGGTGATGATCACCAAATCACCATCGCGCACCGCGCCACGGCGGCGCAATTCCTCGATCACTTCCACATTGGCCATTTGGGAATTGTAGCCGGTGACATCGAAGCTTACCGGATATACACCCCGATAAAGCGTCACTTTACGGCGCGTGGCCACATGGGGGGTCAAGGCGTAGATGGGAATGCCGGAAGAAATCCGCGACATCCATTTCGCCGTGGAACCGGATTCCGTAAGGGAGGCAATCGCCTTCACCCCCAGGTGGTTGGCTGTGTACATGGATGCCATGGCAATGGATTCATCGATACGCCCGAACACACTATGCAAACGGTGATCGGACATGCGGGTGGCCGCCTGTTTTTCGGCCTCGGCACACACCCGCACCATGGCTTCCACCGCCTTTGAGGGATACTTGCCAGCTGCCGTCTCGGCAGACAGCATGACCGCATCAGTGCCATCGATAACCGCGTTGGCCACATCGAAAACCTCGGCCCGGGTGGGAATGGGGCTTTCGATCATGGACTGCATCATCTGCGTCGCAGTAATCACCACGCAGTTCAGGGAACGCGCCTTGCTAATGAGCATCTTCTGCACGGCGGGCAGTTCGGCATCACCGATTTCCACGCCCAAATCGCCCCGCGCCACCATGATTGAATCGGAAGCATCGATGATATCCTCGATGGCATCCAGGGCTTCCGCCCGCTCGATCTTGGAAATGATGCCACCCTTGCCGCCGGCTTCCGTCAGGAGCCTGCGCGCCACATGGACATCATCCGCCGTGCGCACGAAAGACACGGCGATATAATCCGCCTCGATACTGGCGGCGAACTTGATGTCCTCCTTGTCTTTCTTGGTCAGCGCAGGTGCGGACAGGCCGCCCCCCTGCTTGTTGATGCCTTTCTTGTCGGAAAGCGGGCCACCCACGGTAACCTTGCAACGCACCTCGGTACCAATAACCTCATCCACCCAGAGCACGATCTGGCCATCGTCCAGCAACAGGGTATCTCCCCGGGAAACCTCTTCCGGCAATGCCTTGTAGGTAACGCTGACCCGCTCCAGGCTACCGCTTTTCTTGCCCAGCGCCGTGTCCAGAATAAAGCGCCCGCCCTCTTCAAGGCGTACCGGGCCGTCCTTGAAAGAACCGATACGAATCTTCGGTCCCTGCAAGTCCACCAGCACACCCACCTGCCTGCCAGAAGCCCGGCAACGGTTACGGATGCGTTCTGCTCTTTCCGCATGTTCCGCGTGGGTGCCATGCGACAGATTCAGACGCACCACGTCCACACCAGCGGCAATTACCTCGTCCAGCATCTTGGGATCATCCGTAGCGGGTCCCAGCGTGGCTACAATTTTTGTACGTCTTGGCATAAATACTCTCGGTCAATACAGCATCGGCCACAGCGCTGTGCAGCCAACAAGGATAAATCAGGATTTGGCGCGCTCTTCCAGCATGGCAACCGCAGGCAGCTTCTTTCCTTCCAGAAACTCGAGAAACGCACCACCACCTGTAGAGATATAGGATACACGATCTGCGATGCCATATTTATCTACCGCGGCCAGCGTGTCTCCACCACCGGCAATAGAAAATGCGCTGGATTCGGCAATCGCCAAGCCCAGGGCTCTGGTTCCTTCACCGAACTGGTCAAATTCGAACACGCCAACCGGGCCATTCCAGACAATGGTGCCGGCAGTTTTCATTATTTCGCCGAACCTGGCGGCAGTTTCCGGGCCAATATCGAAAATCATGTCGTCATCTTCGACTTCATCCACTTTCTTCACTATCGCCTCCGCACCTTCAGAGAACTCCTTGCCGACCACCACATCTGTGGGAACAGGGATTTCGCCACCCTTTGCTCTGGCAGCCTCCATCAAGCGTTTCGCTTCTTCGACCAGGTCAGCTTCATACAATGATTTTCCTACGTTGTAGCCAGCTGCTGCAATAAAGGTGTTGGCAATGCCGCCACCGGGAATCAGCTGATCCACCACCTTGGAGAGACTTTCCAGCACGGTAAGCTTGGTGGATACCTTGGAGCCGCCAACGATGGCCGCCATGGGACGCCTGGGGTTGTCCAGCGCTTTGCCCAGTGCTTCCAGCTCTCCCGCCAGCAATGGCCCGGCACAAGCCACCGGCGCATAGACACCGACACCATGGGTGGAGGCCTGAGCGCGGTGAGCAGTGCCAAAGGCATCCATCACATACACATCGCACAAGGACGCATATTTTTTTGCCAGCGCTTCATCATTGGCTTTTTCGCCGTTGTTAAAACGCACGTTCTCCAGCAAGACTACCTGGCTGTTGTCCAGCAGCGGCGCATGTTCCAGATAATCCATTACCAGTCGCACTTCCTGCCCCAGGGCGTCACCCAGGTAGTCCGCCACCGGCTTGAGGGAAAACTCCGCCTCAGGCTTGCCTTCGGTGGGGCGGCCAAGATGGGACATGAGCATGACTTTTGCACCCTGCTCGATACAGCGCTGGATGGTGGGAATGGAGGCACGGATACGCTTGTCGGAAGCGACCTTGCCGTCTTTAATCGGGACATTGAGATCCTGACGAATAAGCACACGCTTACCGGCCAGATCGAGATCGGTCATCTTGATCACAGACATGCTGACATCTCCTGCTGGAATGTTGAATTTCAGAATATTTTGCAAAACCCCGGGGTTTTGCAAAGCAGACTGACATGCGCCGCCACAGCCATCCCCGGCCTCTCGCGGCATAACCCCATACATGGGCATAAAAACACAGGGTGGAAGCCATTCCACCCTGCGGATACTGCCTAGTTATTGGCGATATGCTCCACGAAGCGCATCATGTTGCAGGTATAACCGTATTCGTTGTCATACCAGGAAACCACTTTGACAAAAGTGCCATCCAGTGCAATGCCAGCGCCAACATCAAAGATAGAGGAAGCACTGTAACCACGGAAATCCGTGGAAACCACCATGTCTTCGGTGTAGGCCAGGGTGCCTTTCATGGCGCCTTCAGAAGCGGCTTTCATGGCTGCACAGATAGCCTCGTAAGAAGCTTCCTTGTCCAGCTCTACAGTCAGATCCACAACAGAAACATCAGAGGTAGGCACGCGAAAAGCCATGCCGGTAAGCTTGCCGTTCAGCTCCGGCAGAACCACGCCTACAGCCTTGGCTGCACCAGTGGAAGAGGGAATGATGTTTTCCAGAATACCGCGGCCACCGCGCCAGTCTTTCTGAGAGGGGCCATCAACCGTTTTCTGGGTGGCAGTCGCAGCATGAACCGTGGTCATCAGGCCACGCTTCAGGCCCCAGTTGTCATTCAGCACCTTGGCAATAGGCGCCAGGCAGTTGGTGGTACAGGATGCGGCGGAAACAATTGCCTGACCAGCATAAGTATCATGGTTGACACCGTATACGAACATCGGTGTGCCGTCTTTGGACGGCGCGCTTTGCACGACTTTCTTGGCGCCAGCATCGATGTGCTTCTGACAGCCTTCTTCGGTCAGGAAGAAACCGGTGCTGTCGATAACGATTTCAGCGCCGACTTCGTCCCATTTCAGGTCAGCAGGATCACGCTCTGCAGTGAGACGGATTTTCTTGCCGTCGATCACGAAGTTATCGCCGTCTACGCTCACATCCTTGGGGAAACGACCATGTACGGAATCGTATCTGAGCATATACGCCAGGTAATCAGCTTCCAGCAGGTCATTGATGCCGACAATTTCGATCTCGGGGAAATCGTTGGTTACCGCGCGAAATACCATACGGCCAATGCGGCCAAAACCGTTAATACCGACTTTAATTGTCATAAGTTATCTCCAATTCTCCAGAAAAATACCAACGGGCGCCCTCCATCGAGGCAAGGCGCCGGAACATTACATTACGCCTTTTACCGCGCTCACAACGTGATCAACGGTGAAGCCGAAGTGTGGGAACAGCTCATTTGCAGGTGCAGATTCACCGAAACGATCAATACCGATCACCCGGCCGGTGCCGACATACTTGTACCAGAAATCGGTAACGCCAGCCTCAACCGCTACCCGGGCGGTAACGCCGGAAGGCAGTACGGACTCTTTATATTCCTCATCCTGCTCGTCGAAAACCTCGGTGCAAGGCATGGAAACCACGCGGATCTTCTTGTCGCTCAATACCTTGGCAGCACCCATGGCCAGCGCCACTTCAGAGCCGGTAGCGATAATGATGGCATCGGGCGTGCCATCACAGTCCTGCAGGATATAGCCGCCATGAGCAATCAGGGAAAGCTGATCATCGGAGCGCGCCTGATGAGGCAGACCCTGGCGAGAAAAGATCAGGCAGGAAGGACCGCTTTTCTTCTCGATTGCGCACTTCCAGGCCACTGCTGTCTCCACCGCATCACAAGGACGCCAGGTGCTCATGTTCGGAATCAGGCGCAGGGTGGAAATCTGCTCGATGGGCTGATGAGTCGGGCCGTCTTCCCCCAGGCCAATGGAATCATGGGTATAAACAAACAGGCTGCGGATACCCATCAATGCCGCCATGCGCAGGGCATTGCGTGCATATTCGGAAAACATCAGGAAGGTGCCACCGAAAGGAATGAAGCCGCCATGCAGGGTCACGCCGTTCATGATGGCGGACATGCCGAATTCCCGTACGCCATAGGAAATATAGTTTCCGTCGGCCACGGTATCGGTAATGGTTTTTGCATCCGGCCAGGAGGTCAGATTGGACGGTGTCAGGTCGGCGGAACCACCGAGGAATTCGGGCAGGGCTGCTGCATAGGCGGTAATCGACTTCTGGGAAGCCTGGCGGGTAGCAGGGCTGGCGGCCGCCTCGTCCGTTGCCTTGATGTAGTCATCCGCCACCTGCTGCCAGTTATCCGGCAAGTCGCCATTCATGCGACGCTCGAACTCGGCAGCCAACTCGGGGTGGGCAGCCTTGTAGGCAGCAAATTTCTCGTTCCAGCTGTCTTCGGCAGCCTTACCCTTTTCTTTCGCATCCCAGCCGGCATAGATTTCATCGGGAACCTCAAATGGCGCATAGGGCCAGCCCAGGTTTTCGCGGGCTGCCTGGATCTCTTCGTCACCCAAGGGGGCGCCGTGGCAATCATGGGAGCCACAAAGGTTGGGAGAGCCATAACCGATGACGGTCTTGCAGCAAATCAGGGTGGGCTTGTTGTTCACGGACTTGGCTTCATGAATGGCCTTGTCGATGGCTTCAGCATCATGGCCATCCACATCGCGGATCACATGCCAGCCATAGGCCTCAAAGCGCTTGGGCGTATCATCACGGAACCAGCCTTCGGTATGGCCATCAATGGAAATGCCATTGTCATCCCAGAACGCGATCAACTTGCCCAGACCCCAGACACCGGCCAGAGAGCAGCTTTCGTGGGAGATGCCTTCCATCATGCAGCCGTCACCAAGGAAGGTGTAGGTGTAATGGTCAACGATAGGGTGGCCTTCACGATTGAACTGGGCCGCCAGGGTGCGCTCGGCGAGCGCCATGCCGATGGCATTGGTAATGCCCTGCCCCAAGGGGCCGGTGGTGGTCTCCACCCCGGGGGTGTAGCCATACTCTGGATGACCGGGTGTTTTGGAATGCAGTTTGCGGAAGTCTTTCAGGTCATCGATGCTCAAATCATAACCGGTCAGGTGCAACAGGGAATAGATCAACATGGAACCATGGCCATTGGACAGTACGAAACGATCACGATCCGCCCATGCGGGGTCGGAAGGGTTGTGTTTCATGTGGCCGTTCCACAATACTTCGGCGATATCCGCCATACCCATGGGTGCACCGGGGTGGCCGGAGTTTGCTTTTTGAACCGCATCCATACTCAGAGCACGGATAGCATTGGCAAGATCTTTACGCGAGGACATAAGCCCCTCCCTAAATGATTTCAAACTGATAGAAAACCCTTCCCCTCCAAACCACAAAGCTGGAAGGATGGATTCAGGACACACGGGGACTTGCCTAGCCGCCCCCTAATAGTAAAACAAATACCGGATACCCAGAAAAAACGCCGTGCCCGCCACTGGCCGGTGGGCGATGGCGCTTCTAAATATACCCATAATCCATAATTTGACCAATAACGTCCCTGACCACGAGGCCAAAAATAGCATAATTCAGAATGCCAGGAGGCATTCTTCAGTGACCGGAGCAAGCAAACTCCATGGCGCACAAAAAAGACTGTAATCGCAGACAGTTATTCATCAATCCATTTTATGGAACAACCCATACCGGGAATCTGGTCTTCCGGCCCTTTTCCGGTCTCGGCCACCTGGCGCATGGCTTCAAACAAATCCCGGCGGGCATCCTCAGGCGCGGCTTCCTTGCGGCTGGCATCCAGACGCCCGCGGTATTGCAGCTGAAGATTGGCGTTATAACCAAAGAAATCCGGTGTGCATACTGCACCATAAGCTTTCGCCACCTGCTGGCTCTCATCCAGCAAATAGGGAAAAGGGAAGTCGTACTCCCGGGCTATTTTCTGCATGTTCTCGAAGGAATCCTCTTCGTACTGGTGAGGGTCGTTGGACATGATGGCGACTGCATTCACACCCAGTGCCCGCAACTCCCGGCTATCCCGCACCAGGCGCTGCAAAATCGCCTTCACATAAGGGCAGTGATTGCAAATGAACATCACCAGCAGACCCCTTTCCCCCTTGCAATCTTCCAGGATCCAGACTTTACCATCAACGCCAGGGAGGGCAAAATCAATCGCGGCGCGTCCAAATTCACATACTGGTGTTTGCAGAGAAACCATAGCTGATCCTGATACTCCGGTTGATCGTGTTGTAGCCGGTTAGTTTACCAACAGCGCGACAAAATAAAAAGTTGACAATTCAGCACAGATAACGATAATCAAGAGCCTTGCGCCAATTTGAACTCAGATTGCGGGCGCACTATAAATGCAGCTAAAGCGAGCTTCCGGCAAAAATGCCGAGAAACCCGTCTTTGCTGCGCAGGACGGGTTTTTTTATGTACTAGTGATGTACGGTATGGCGCGAGTGCAGGGCACTGGAATGGTTCCAGACAGTTCCAGTATTTCCTCCATCCATGGATGGTCAAGCGCAGAACCGGCACACAGGAGCAATGTTAAATGAGCAACTTTACCTTTACTTCCGAATCTGTATCCGAGGGCCACCCCGACAAGGTGGCCGACCAAATCTCCGATGCCGTTCTCGACGCCATCCTCGAACAGGATGACAACCCGCAGCATGCCCGTGTGGCCTGTGAGACCATGGTCAAGACCGGCGCGGTCATCGTCGCCGGAGAAATCACCACAGACGCCTGGGTGGATCTGGATGAGCTGGTACGCAAGGTCATCTGCGAAATCGGCTACACCAGCTCGGATGTGGGCTTCGACGGCAGCACCTGCGCGGTAATGTCCCTCATTGGCAAGCAATCGAGCAACATCGCCCAGGGCGTGGACAGGGAGAAACCGGAAGACCAGGGTGCGGGCGACCAGGGCATGATGTTCGGCTACGCCACCAACGAAACCGATGTCTTGATGCCCGCGCCCCTCACCTATGCCCACCGCCTGGTGCAGCGCCAGGCCGAAATGCGCAAGAGCAAGGTGCTGCCCTGGCTGCGTCCCGACGCCAAGAGCCAGGTGAGCATGCATTACCAGGACGGCAAAATCGTTGGCGTGGATGCCGTTGTGCTCTCCACCCAGCATGACCCTGAAATCGAACTGCATGACCTTCAGGAAGCGGTAATGGAAAACATCATCAAGCCCGTATTGCCGGAAGAATGGATCACCGAAAACACCCGCATTCACATCAACCCCACCGGCACATTCGTCATCGGCGGCCCGGTGGGAGACTGCGGACTCACCGGCAGAAAGATCATCGTGGACACCTATGGCGGCGCGGCCCGCCATGGTGGAGGCGCATTTTCCGGCAAAGACCCCTCCAAGGTGGATCGCTCCGCAGCCTACGCCGGGCGTTATGTGGCCAAGAATATCGTCGCCGCAGGCCTGGCGGACCGCTGTGAAATTCAGGTATCCTATGCTATCGGCGTAGCCAAGCCCACATCGGTTTCCATCAACACCTTCGGCACCGCCAAGGTAGCGGACAAACTGATCGAGGAGCTGATAAACAAGCATTTCGATCTGACGCCCTGGGGCATCAGCCAGATGCTGGATCTGGTTCGCCCCATCTACCGCCAGACGGCAGCCTACGGGCATTTTGGCCGGGACTACGATGAAGCAACCGGCGCTTTCAGCTGGGAACGCACCGACAAGGCGGCCGCGTTGAAGGCAGACGCCGGAATTTAAACGATACTCGCCCGTGCCGAGGAGCGCTGCGACAGGATCTCCTGCCAGGCTCGACACAGGTTTCAACAGAACAAACGGCGCTCATCATTTGACATAGAACGAGGTTGAATCATGAGCAACGAAGACTATAAGGTAGCAGACATGTCCCTGGCGGGCTGGGGACGCAAGGAAATCGCTATCGCCGAAACCGAAATGCCCGGGCTGATGGCTCTGCGCGCCAAGCATGGAGGCAGCAAACCCCTGAGTGGCGCCCGCATCGCAGGCTCCCTCCACATGACCATTCAGACGGCGGTTCTCATCGAGACCCTGACCGCCCTGGGCGCCGAGGTACGCTGGGCATCCTGCAACATCTACTCGACCCAGGATCATGCCGCCGCAGCCATTGCCGCAGAAGGCGTCCCCGTGTTTGCCTTCAAGGGTGAAACCCTGACTGAATACTGGGACTACACGCACCGCATCATGGAATGGAGCGATGGCGGCACTCCCAACATGATTCTGGATGACGGCGGCGATGCCACCCTGCTCATCAATCTGGGCGCCAAGGCGGAAAAGGATCTTTCGGTGCTGGACAACCCCACCAGTGAGGAGGAAGAGGTGCTGTATGCGGCAATCAAGAAGCGCGTTGCAGAGCAGCCCGGCTGGTATTCCAATATTCTCAAGAACATCAGGGGAGTGACCGAAGAAACCACTACCGGCGTACACCGCCTTTACCAGATGGCGGAAAACAACGACCTGCCCTTCCCGGCATTCAACGTCAACGATTCGGTCACCAAGTCCAAATTCGACAATCTCTACGGTTGCCGCGAATCCCTGGTGGATGGCATCAAGCGCGCTACCGACGTGATGATCGCCGGCAAGATTGCCGTGGTGCTTGGCTATGGTGACGTAGGCAAGGGCTGTGCCCAGTCTCTGCGCGGCCTCGGCGCTACCGTTTGGATCACGGAAATCGATCCCATATGCGCACTGCAGGCAGCGATGGAAGGGTATCGGGTAGTCACCCTGGACGATGCTGCTTCCCAGGGCGATATCTTCGTTACCGCCACCGGCAACTTCCACGTCATCGACCATGACCACATGGCAGCCATGAAAGACCAGTCCATCGTCTGCAACATCGGGCATTTCGACAATGAAATCAATGTCGCCAGCCTGGAGCAGTACCAGTGGGAAGAAATCAAGCCCCAGGTGGATCACATCATCTTCCCCGACGGCAAGCGCATCATCCTCCTGGCCCAGGGGCGGCTGGTGAATCTGGGCTGCGCTACCGGCCACCCCAGCTTCGTCATGTCCAATTCCTTTACCAACCAGGTACTGGCGCAGATGGAACTGTTCAACCAGACGGGAGAGTACAAGAACGAAGTCTATATCCTGCCGAAAAAACTGGATGAAGAAGTCGCCCGCCTGCATATCGACAAGATTGGCGTCAATCTCACACAGCTTTCCAAGGTTCAGGCCGACTACATCGGCGTCCCCGTGGAAGGGCCATACAAACCCGATCATTACCGCTACTGAGGGCAGGTCGCCGGAGTTCGCACTCATGAAATCCGGCGGCTGTTTCAACCATGGATACAGCAAACCAAGAAACACCCGCCATCAGCTTCGAACTGTTTCCGCCCAAGACCGAAAAGGGCATGGAGAAACTCAAGGCGGTGGTGATCCAGCTCAACGCACTCAAGCCGGAATATTTCAGCGTCACCTATGGCGCCGGCGGCTCTACCCAGGAGCGCACCTTCGCCACCGTGGACTGGCTGCGCGGGCAAGGCATAGATACGGCGCCCCATCTGTCCTGCATCGGCGCGGACAAGGATGAAATCCTGGAAATTCTCAAGCGCTACCAGACGCAAGGCATACGACGCATCGTCGCCCTGCGCGGGGATCTGCCCTCGGGATCGGGCCTTGGCGGGCTGGGCGAGCTCAACTTCGCCAATGAACTGGTGGCTCTGATCCGGCAATCTTTTGGCAATGACTTTCATATCGAGGTCGCCGCTTATCCCGAATTCCATCCCCAGGCGGAAAACGCCAATCAGGACCTGGACAACTTCAAGCACAAGGTGGAAAGCGGCGCCCATGGCGCAATCACCCAGTATTTCTACAATGCCGACGCCTACTGGCGTTTTCTCGACGACTGCAAACAGCGAGGCATAGAAATTCCCATCATCCCCGGCATCATGCCCATCACCAACTACAGTTCTCTGGCGCGATTCTCCGACGCCTGTGGCGCGGAGATCCCACGCTGGATCCGCAAGCGACTGGAATCCTATGGCGATGACCCGGACAGCACCCAGCAATTTGGCGTGGAAGTCGTCACCACGCTATGCCGGCAATTGCTCGATGGCGGTGCGCCAGGGCTGCATTTCTACACCATGAACCAATCCGCCAACGTAATGCAAATCTGCGCGGCGCTGGGATTGCCAGACGGTGCGACTGCCTCGTAACTGGGTTCCCCAGCCTCTGGCGGAAGGAGATGAACTGCAGCTCCCTGCCGGGGTCACTCGCCATGTCCAGCAAGTGCTGCGCATGAAGCCGGGGCAGGAAATCATCTTGTTCAACGGCGCAGACGGGCGAGACTATCGGGCAACGCTGATTCAGGCGGGAAAAAAAGCCGTAGCCGCCAGGATTACCGCTACCAGCGAAGTAGAACCTCCGCCACGACTATCCATCGGGCTTGCCTTGGGCATCTCCCGCAGTGAGCGCATGGATCTGGCCCTGCAAAAAAGCGTGGAGCTGGGGGTGGCGCAAATTTTCCCCTTGTTTACAGAACGCACCCAGGTGAAGCTTTCCCTTCAGCGTCAGCAAAAGCGCCTGCAGCACTGGCGGAGAATCGTCGCCAGCGCCTGTGAGCAGTGTGGACGGCGCTGGCTCCCGGTATTGCATCCTGCGCAAAGCTACTGCCAGTGGCTGGAGCACAGGGGAAAGAATGCATTGTTCCTGGATCCTGGGGCAAAACTCAGCCTGCCCGATATCGACACTCCGGAAGGCCATCTTTGTTTTCTCAGTGGTCCGGAGGGGGGGTTCAGCGAGGAAGAAAGAAAAGCCGCGATTGCAGCCGGCTGCACCCTGGTGCGTTTGGGCCCGAGGGTGCTGCGCACCGAGACTGCACCTCTGGCGGCAATTGCAGCCGCCCAGACGCTATGGGGTGACTTTCTGTAGCAGCGCCCCCAGGCGCTCCAGATCGGGAATAAGCGCTTCTGCATCCAGCACCCGCACCCGGTCGCTGATGGGCCAGTCATCCGGCCAGGGATCGCCTTCCACCACCGTAAGGTTGTCCTCATTCAGGGTTACCAGGCGGGGCATGCCCGTGGCTTCGATGCCAATGAAAGGAATTTTCAGCTTGTCGGAAAAGACATGCACGATGATGATGCGCTTTCGTCCCCGCTTGCCTTCCCGTTCCACCCCGAGCACACGCTCCATGGAAACCAGGGGCAGCACCAGATTTCTCCAGGAAAAGCTGCCCAGCAACCAGCTTGCCTCGGTGGTGTTTTCATTGATTTCCCGATAACCCAGTATCTCGATTACGGCAGCCACCGGAAGCAGCAAAGGCATCTGCCGTTGCGGAATCAGTAACCCCTGCAGCTCATGTACCGTACCAGATTCAACGCTATGCATCGCTATTCTCCGCCAGCAGCGTGTAGATATTCTCCAGCAAATCGGTTTCCTGGTAGGGTTTGCCCAAATAACGGTTTACGCCCAGCTCCATGGCGCGCTCACGGTGCTTTTCGCCGGTGCGGGAAGTAATCATGATGATAGGAATGTCTGCCAGATCCGGGGTATTGCGAATATGGCGCGCCAGCTCGTAACCATCCATACGCGGCATCTCGATATCCAGCAGCATGACATCCGGCCTGGCTTCCTGCAGCACCGTGATTGCGTCCACTCCATCACGTGCGGTAAGCACCTGCATGTTGTGACGCTCCAGCAAACGACTGGTAACCTTGCGCACAGTAATGGAGTCATCCACGACCATCACGGTTATACCCGCCGCTTCTTCTTCCTGCCTTACAATGGGCGCCTGGGTGACCACATCGGAACGAACCAGGGCGTTTACATCCAATAGCAGCGCAATCTTGCCATCGGCAAGAATGGTGCCGCCGGTAAACCAGCGCACACCACTGAGCTGCGCCCCGATGGATTTGACCACCACCTGGTAGTTACCCAGCAGATGATCGAGCTGGATCGCCATGCGTTGCTCGCCAGAGCGCACCAGCAGCAGCGGATACCACTTGATGTTTTCCTGGATCACCGGCTCGGAAATGCCCAGCATGGCGCCAAGGTAGCGAACCGGATAGTGATGCCCTCCATACTCGATCCCTTCTGTATACCCGTTGTAGCAAGCTGCCAGATCTTTCCGGGAAACCCGGATGATAACTTCCGCCGAACCATGGGGGATCGCCAGCACCTCATCTGCAACCTGCACCAGCAGGGCTTCGGAGATCGCCAGGGTAAAGGGCAGGCGAATAACAAAGCTGCTGCCCCGGCCCCACTGGGAAAGAATCTCCAGGGAACCACCCAGTTGCTTGATCTCGCTGACTACCGCATCCATGCCAACACCACGGCCTGCCACCTGGGTTACCTCTGTCGCCGTGGTAAAACCGGGTTGCAGGATAAACTGATACAACGCATCGTCATTCACTTCCGCATCAGCTTCGAGCAAACCGTTGGCGACGGCCTTGTTGCGAATGGCTTCACTATCCAGCCCGGCACCGTCATCAGAGATACTCAACACCACCTCTGTGCCCTCTCTGGACAATACCAGGGAAACCTTGCCGTTCTGCGGCTTGCCATGAGCGGTGCGCTGCTCCGGTGGCTCGATGCCGTGTGCCACAGCATTGCGCAGCAAATGCTCCAGGGGACCCATGATTCGATTCAATATGGTGCGGTCGATCTCTCCTTCTGCCCCCCGCACATGAAGTTCTGCTTTTTTACCCAGATTCTGGGCTGTCTGGCGCACCACGCGTTGCAGCCGGGATGCCTGGCGGTTGAAGGGCACCATGCGGCTGCGCAGCAAACCGTCCTGCAGGTCGTTCGTCACCCGCGCCTGCTGCAGCATCAGGGTATCGGCATCCCGGGTTTGCTCGCTCAGGGTTTCGCCAATATTGGAAAGGTCATTGATGGTTTCCGACAATGCCCGGGACAGTTGTTGCAGGGTGGAATACTGATCCATTTCCAGTGGATCAAAATCCTGGTAACGTTTGCTTTCGCTCTCCCGTTCATGGCGTGAACGGATCTGTACTTCAGTTTCCAGCTCCAACGCACGCAGCTGCTTGCGCAGACGGGAAATAGTGTCATTGAGTTCCTGCAAATCACTCTGCACGGTTTTGTTGTGCTGCTCCAGGCGTGCGCGGTAGATGCTTACTTCACCGGCATTGTTTACCAGCTGATCGAGCAGTTCTGCCAGCACCCTGACGCGTTCTCCCTTCCCTGCAAGCTCTTCTTCCGCCTGTAGCGGCGGCGGCCGGCGTTTTGCCTTTGTGGGAATTTCGCCAGCCGGGAAAGGCAGCACCTTCCCTTCCACATCAAGCAGTTCACTGTCCCCCAAAAGCCCGGATTCGCCAAGCAATTGCGAGTCCACCATCAAGGATGATTCCATCTGGGTATCAACGATGGTGCTGACTTCCGACATCTGGGATGTGCTTTGCGACAACAGAGATTCCGAAGCGCGCGCTTCCCCTGCTTCCGGCAACTGCCATTGCTCACCCGCAGCCGCCTGTTCCAGGGCATGGGTGACAGCGGAGAGTGCAGGCATGGCCCCGGATCGCTGCAGCTGATCGATGGTGGTTTCAAGGGCATCCAGTCCCTGGCGCACCAGGGGAACCAGGTCGTCTGTGGCTGCAAGATCACCGGAAGCCAGATTCTCGAACAGGGATTCCAGCGCATGGCTCAGATCTCCCAGGGAAAACAGCCCGGCAAAGCGTGCGTTCCCCTTGAGGGTGTGCAGGTTGCGCATCCATCCGTCAATGGGTGCCTGGGCGGTAAGATCTTCCTGCCACTGTGTATAGAACTCTTCCAGCTGCTCACTCAGTTCTCCAGCTTCTTCGAGGAAGATCTCCAGCATTTCCGGATCAACATCCGGCCTGGCCGCAGCGGCAGCAGGCTGCGTCTCTTTTGCTGCAGTTTCCAAAGAAACCTCAGGAACAAGCTCGCCCTCTTCATGCCAGGATTCGGAAAGCAGGATGGATTCTGGCTCTTCTTCCAACTGCCCGGAAACCAGTTGCTGCAAGCCTTGGGCGAGATCGCCGGCAATCTCCGCCTGCGCCCCCAGATCCGGCAGCTTGCCGTTCAGGTGCAGCATGTCCAGCGCGCTCTCTACATCCTCAAGCACCTGACCGACGCTGTCCTTGGTATCTTCATCCACCTCTCCCCGGTTTTCCAGAAGCACCTCAAAAAAGGATTCCAGCCCCTGCAACACTTCACCCAGGGGAGCAAAACCTGCCAGTCGGGCGCCGCCCTTGAGGGAGTGCAAATCCCTGCAGATTTGCACTCCGACTTCAGACAAGGCGTTTTCCCGCCATACCGCCATGCGCTCCGCCAACTGCGGAAATATTTCTCCGGCTTCTTCGAGGAATACCTCTTGGGCTTCACGCTCAGGAGCCAGATCAGAAAGGATTTCACTGTCTGCTCCAACCTGCAACTCCGAAATCGCATCAGGCAGGGCATGATCCTGCTGTTGAATATCGTCCACCAGCTTTTCCCAGCCAGCAATTTCGGTACCAGGCGTATTGATTGCCTCCAGCATGCGCCGCATGGTAGCACTGAACTTTGCAAACAGCTCCAGCGCCTGCTCGTCGCAAACATGGGACAGTTGATGCAGGTGCTTGCAGTACTGCTCCATTTCCCCTGCCAGTGCGGCCATGGGAAGCACTTCGGCAAGGTGCGAGCTTCCATGCAATGTATGCACAGCCAGAACTACATCAGCACCAACGGTACAGTCCTCACATTGCGCCATAAAATCATCAATAACGGCTAGATGGGTTGCAGATTCAGCCTTGAATATCTCAACCAGATCCTCCGCCAGCAAGATAGAGGAATTTTCCAGCTCGCCTTCCTGCGCGCCTGGTTCATCGCCACCCTGCCCGGGTAATTCTTCAGTGATCAGCTCTTCCTGTCCGGCAAATTCAGAGCCAGCCAGCGCCTCATCAACGGTTTTCGACTGATCCACCCTTTCCGCCAGAGCAAAACCACGCCGCCCCAGTTTTTCGACATCAATGTTTATGGACGCCCCCTCGGCCTGGGCGTTGACCAGTACAGGCACCACTGCAATAACATCATCAAGGTATGCGATTACCTCTTCATCGGGTTTTACACTGCCTTCCATGACGCCATTCAGCAGGCTCTCCACCGCCCAGGAAAATTCACCGATAATATGCGCCCCGACCATGCGCCCACTGCCTTTGAGGGTATGGAAAGAACGCCGAAAATTTTGCAGCGCATGCTCATCGCTATGGTCTGCTCTCCATAGTGGATACTGGGTCTGGATCACTTCCAGTTCTTCTACTGCTTCTTCCATGAAGATATCGAAAATATCCGGGTCGATCTCATCCATTTGCAGGGTAATCTCGGCATCTTCCATTTCCGGAGCTTTTATTTTTGCACCCTCTGTTGCGGCGACTTCTCTCGTATCAGGTGCAGCCTCCTGCTCTTCACCTACGAAGTCGTCACCAGGAATATCCCCCTCCGGCAACAACTCGGAAGCAAGCTGCTGGTCTTCCGGCAGGTCATCCGAAAGCATGGAATCCGTAAACAGCTCCTGGTCGGCTGCAGGCGCCTTTGTTTCCTGTTCTTCAAACTCCGGATGCGCCTGCGCTTCTTCCGCCGCTTCTTTTGAAGTCAACCTGAGCAACGCGTCTGCAGCATATTCTGTAAACTGTTCCAGTTTGCTGCGCTTTTCCAGGCGGGCTTCCAAATAGTATTCAATGCCCGCAAACAGATCCACCAGGGCGCTTTGCTGAACGCTGTTCAACTGCACCTCCTCATTGCTCAGCTCACGCAGTATGGGCTCAGCCTGGCGCATCAGGTCGGTCACAGCATCCAGATTGGCCAGCTCAAAGACGCCTACCAGCTTGTGCACACTTTCGGCAACTTCAACCAGGCCGCCACTGTCAGTCGCACCTCGAAGATACCGTTCCACACCTGACTTGATCTGTGAATATTCGGTAAACGCTTCCGAAATGACCGCCACGATGCTGTCTTCAGTCTCCTGATCATGCGCCGCCTCCTGTTCCTGTAGCGAATCTGCACTGGGCAGTTTTCCCGAGCCAGGCGTGGTCAGCGCAGATTCAACCTCTACAATGACCGTCGCAATCTGCATAAGCTGCTCATCATCCAGCAGTTCTTTGGCGGCCTCCGATTCAGACAGGTTGCCCGCCACTGCAGAAAGCTTTTCCCGCAAAGAGCCGCGCCCCAGCATTCCGAGAGTATCTCCCGCTTTGAGCAATTGGCCGCTCAACCCCTGTAGGCGATGCGTTTCTTCCCTGTCGCCACGAATATAAAGATCCAGGGCTTCTTTCACTTGCAGCAGATCTTCCAGCAATGCACCGGCAACTGCTTGCAGCACGTTTTCATCTGCTCCCATCGTGGCTTCCGCCGGGGATTTATGGATTTGGTCGGGAAAACTGTTGGCCAGGTCAGCAGTGCGCTTTACCGTCAGCACCACAGGGTTGACCGAATGCGAGCGTGAAACGAAATACAGCAGGTTCTTCAGCAGATCGGTGGGGAAGTCGGTTACTGCTGCCTCTTCACCCTCTTCAGCCAGCCGCTTCAATACGCGGTCGATCCGGCTGAACAACTGTTTTACTTCCGTATCAGCGGTAAATTCGCCGTCAATAAGGGTGACTACCAGCGCTTCCCCTGCGTCCATGAGACGGCGCAGGCGCAAAGTGCCAGCCACCGCATTGATCTTTTGCAAAACGTCCAGAACTTCGTGCAGTCCCTCATCCAGTTTGTCGTCTCGATACCAAAGCAACAGACCCTTGTGGTAACGGTTACGCAGTCGCCGTATGATGCCGGGCAATTGTTCATTTCCCGAGCCAGGAACCACAGGCTCGCGCTCGACCAGGCGATCCAGATTCGGCGCATAGAGCACAATCTCCGATGCCGGCGCCACATTGCGCAGCGCACGCAAATCATTCAGCACAGGCAACAGCACCAGGGGGATATCCGGCTCGCCCTTTTCCAGTCGTTGCAAATAGGGTGGCAGTTGAACCAGGCCCAACATCAGGGATTCTGCAATACGCTCACTGCCCGAAAATGCGCCATCAGCCAGCAGCCGGGCAACACGCTCCATTTCTTCCACCAGCATGCCGGCCCCGTAGACCTGCACCATGCGCAAGGTTCCCAGGAGCTGATGGACATGCTTCAGATAAACCTGAATGCCATCGCCGCTGAAACCGGCACTCACATACTCTTCGAGCGCCTGGCGGGCGAGCAGTATGGTTTCATCCATACCTTCTTTCACCCAGCGCAAGGTGGCGTAATCAGGCTTTTCCATGTCAGTCATCAAAGATCCCCAGGACGAGCTACAGCACGCGGGCAATACCGGTCAAGCAGGAAACAGCCAACCAGGATAAACCGGAAGCACATGCAAGCAGTACCGTTACATTTTTTCCGGAAGCACAAACCCGGCGACAGACTGGCGCAGACGATTGGTCTTTTCCGCCAGCTCGCCGATTTCGGCAGCTGCGTTGGCGGTGCCATCTGTTGTCTGCTGCGTGATTTCCTGGACAACACCCATGGTATCGTTCAGCTGCCGGGCTTCCGCAGACTCCTGCTGGGCGGAATCAGCCAGCTTGGTGATAATGCCAGCAATCTCATTGGAAACTTTCTCGATTTCCTGCAATGCAGTATCTGCATCCTCCGCCAGACCCGCACCGCTGACCACTTCTGTGGTACTCGCTTCCATTGAGCTAACCGCCTCGTTGGTGTCTGCCTGGATGGTCTGTACCAGCGCTTCAATCTGCTTGGTCGCATTGGCGGACCGCTCCGCAAGGCGCTGTACTTCGTCCGCAACCACCGCAAAACCACGGCCGGCCTCACCCGCCATCGCCGCCTGCATGGCAGCATTCAATGCCAGGATGTTGGTCTGGTCGGCAATATCCTCAATAAGCTCAACAATATTACCGATTTCCTGGGAGCTCTCACCAAGGCGCTTGATCCGCTTGGAGGTTTCCTGAATCTGCTCACGAATATTATCCATGCCGTTAATGGTGCGGCGCACCGCCTCTCCACCTTTGGACGCCAGTTCTACCGAGCTTCCTGCAACCTGCGCAGACTCTGTAGCACTATTTGACATATCTTCAAGAGCTGCCGTCATCTTGTCGATCGTGGAGCTGGCTCCCGTTATCTGTTCACGTTGATGCTCGGCGGCATCTGCCAGGTGCATGATCGTCGCCTGGGTATCCTGTGCAGAACCAGACACTTCTTCGGTGGTCTGGTTGATGGATTCAACCACCTCGCGCATGGCTTCAATCGCATAGTTGATGGAGTCAGCAATGGCGCCGGTAATATCTTCTGTTACCGTAGCCTGTACCGACAGATCACCATCGGCCAGGTCACCCATTTCGTCCAGCAGACGGCGAATCGCTTCCTGGTTTCTCTGGTATTGCTCGGCAGTATACTGTTCCCGCTTGCGCGCCTGGCCAATCAAAACCATACCAAGCAAGATCAGCAGCGCGGGAATCAATGCGCCCAGCGCAGTCACCAAAGCAGTATTGATGGGAATGCCGGCAATTTTCATGCTTCCCGCTTCGGTGCCATACAGCCTGATGGTCTCACGCGCTTCTTCCGCTACCTTGTCTGAGGACAACGCAAGTTGGTTTGGCACATCCATATCCGGCAATACTTCCCCTTCAGCCAGCGCTTCCTGGGCCATTTCCGCCATGCCCACTTCGCCGATAGCTTCCAGTGCAGGCAACACGTTTGAGATCATGCCCAAAATCACGCCCAGAGATTCATCGATATCCCCGAGAACAGCTTTGGCTTCCAGCAACTGTCCTTTCAGGCGCTCATCGTCTACCGCCTCGATTCCCAAGGCGGCGCTGCCGCCAACCAGGGCATTGACCACGGTTTTCAACTCATCCACGTCCTGCGTCAACTGATCTACAGCAAGGGCTGTGGCCGCCCCCCCGGACAGGACTGCATTCAACGAGGAATTGATACGCTCCGCCAGAAACAGCTGCCGGGAAGCATAGAATATCTGTGTTGGCGTAGCGTTCGTCTCCACCAGCGCATTGGTAACCTCGGAGGATATCTCCAGCAAATCCGGCAAGGTATCCCGGATGGCGCTGATGATTTCATTTACCGAAAGAATCGATTCCTTATTGTTAAGAATGGCATCCGCATGGGAGCGTAGCTCCAGCCAGGCGTTTTCCAGCTTGCGCAGTTGCGGCTGCATGGCGGCAGGTGAAGGCGGCAGATCCAGCTCGGGCTGACCGTTCTTCAAGGCATCCAGCAGCTCTGAAAACCGGCTCCTGGCCTCTTGCGCGAGGGTAAACGAGGCTTCTTTACCACTTGCCGCCTCCCTGGCATATTTGGCAATCTGGTGCGCAAGCACTTGCTGCTCAGAAGCGTACAGAACATACTTTTCCAGATGTGCTGTGTGCTTTGCCCAAGTGACAAAGGCCAAGACTCCCGCCGCTAAGGCCACAATCAGCAACACGGAAAGCAGTGGAACCAATGCCGACCGGCTGAATCCTTTATTTGCTCTAGCTACCATTTCAATACCCCATTTTTCGTGAGCCTGACTCACCCAACCAAGTTATTATTCGCCTTGTGGCATCACTGCCCGAATCAAACGAGCTTCCTTAAACCTTTTATAAAGCGGCCGCCATGAAATGTTCATCATTGGCCAATGCCGCCATGCTGAAAACCGGCCAAACACCATCATCCAGCCCAAATACATCATAAACATAGCGCCCGAGAGCGCCTTCAAAATGCGCATCTACAATTTGCTTACTGGCCGGAAGGTGGCGCATGCCGATAACAGATGACACCAGCAATCCTGTGGAGGCGCCCCGATTACGAATCACCAGTACACGAGACTGCTCGTTTACCGCCACGACTCCACCGCCAATGAACTGCTGCAGATCAACTATGGGAAGCAGTTCTCCACGAATATTTGCCAGCCCCAGCATCCAGCTCCTGGTTCCGGGAACCCGGGTAACAGATTCCGGATAGGGCAGCAGCTCACGAACCTCATTCATTGCAGAGATCACTTTCACCCCGTCCAGGACGAAGGCCAGCCCCTGCCAGTCTTCTTCCTTGACCATGGTTGCAGGAACCAGTGATTCCTGCGCCCTGCTGCGCCGGTCTGCTTCAGCCAGCCGCACCAGCACAGCCCGTGAATCCTGAGCGTTATCCCCGGGCATCAGCCAATCAACTCGCCTACCTTGGCCACGAGCCGGGCCGAATCCACTGGTTTCACCAGATAATCCTTTGCCCCTTGGCGCATACCCCATTCCCGATCCGTTTCCTGATCCTTGGTAGTGACGATAACAATGGGAATATGCTTTGTGGACGCATTTCGATGGATCTTGCGCGTGGCCTGAAAGCCGTTCAGGCCGGGCATGACCACATCCATCAATATCAGATCCGGCATTTCTTCAATCGCTTTTTGCACACCCTCTTCACCATCAGTGGCAACCACCACCTGATAGCCCTCGGCACCCAGTGCAGTGCTGAATATATGCACCTCTGTGGGGGAATCATCAACAATCAATACTTTTGCCATATTCAAATTTCCACTTGTTTAATTATTGTCATGCTGCCTTTGGAATGTGCCGCCGTATAGCATCCAGCAATTCATCCCGGCTAAAAGGTTTGGTGAGATATTGATCAGAGCCGGCCAGGCGCCCCTTTGCACGGTCAAACAAACCGTCCTTGCTGGACAGCATCACTACCGGTGTGTCGCTGTAGGCCTTGTTGTTCTTGATCAAGGCGCAGGTCTGGTAACCATCGAGCCTCGGCATCATAATATCGACAAAGATGAGATCCGGATGATGATCTGCAACCAGAGACAGGGCTTCGAACCCATCCGTAGCGGTTACAACATCACACCCTGCTTTCTTCAGAAGATTCTCCGCAGTACGCCGGATGGTCTTGCTGTCATCAATAACCATAATCTTTAAACCGGTAAACCCGGTGCCTGAATCACTCATCGCTGCTACTCATGACCTATAAATTCATTTCCATGCAAACAAATACTTCATCCTGCCTATTAGACCTTACCAACATCCAAACACTTTTGCCGGGCAAACGGCGTGAATCAAATCACGTCCCAAAGCGGATGCTGGCTATTCTTTCGCGCTGGTGATACCCGAATGGCACTTACCTTAAAACCTGAAAGATCTCGTTATTCGCCATTCCGGCCCGGCCGGAATCTGGAATCTCGGGAATGCAAGTGGCTGCCCTGAATCCCGGTCTGCGCCGGGATGACCATGATTTTCGGTACGGCAAGTGCCATTCCAGGTAATATCCCAGAATTCCCACATACGCATACCGCTGCGATAGTATCTGATTTTGTCAAACAGACAGCCCGCCGCCAGCAATCCGTGAATCACCCCATTTGCATAGTTAAAGACATCGGGCGGTTGTTTTCCAACTTTAATCCTGGATATACCGTCCCCATAACCAACTAACTATTTTTGGCAAACTTTTTGCATTTATGCTCGCAACATAGCAAGCTATGTTTTTAAGCGCAAGGCTGTTACTTAAAATCTTTGTGCCAATCCACACCAGAAATAGAAACGCAAGCCACCATACACTTTCGGGCCGGTAAATATAGCATGTCAGTCAATCTCGGGATTGTGATGGATCCCATAAATACCATCAAAACCAGCAAGGACAGCAGCTTTGCCATGCTGCTGGAAGCACAGCGCCGCGCCTGGAATCTGTGGTACATGGAAATGAACGATCTGTTTCTGCTGGAAAACCAGCCTATGGCAAGAATGAAGCAACTTCGCGTAGCGGATGACCCCCTGCGCTGGTTTGAGTTTTGCAGCGAAAAAACAGCTCCCTTGAGCGGCCTGGATGTGATTCTCATGCGCAAAGACCCGCCGTTTAACATGGAATATATCTATGCCACCTACCTGCTGGAGCAGGCGGAAACCCGTGGCAGCCTGATTGTAAATCGCCCCAGCGCTTTGCGCGATGCGAATGAAAAACTGTATACAAGCTGGTTTCCCGGGTGCGCGCCCCCCACGTTGGTGTCACGCAACTATCGGGATTTCAAAAGTTTTCTTGAAAAATACGAGGACATCATCCTCAAGCCCCTGGGGGGGATGGGAGGGGAATCCATTTTTCGCCTGCATCAGGGCGACCCCAACACCAATGTCATCCTGGAAACCCTGACCACAAAACAAACCCGCTACGCCATGGCGCAAAAATTCATCCCGGAAATCAGCGCCGGAGACAAACGCATTCTTGTCATCGATGGGGAAGCCATCCCCTGGGCGCTGGCGCGAGTGCCCCGGGCCGGGGAGAACCGCGGCAATCTGGCAGCAGGTGGAAACGCTCATGGCATCGAACTGGGCGAACACGATCACTGGATTGTGAATCAGGTGGCACCCCGGCTGAAGGAGGCGGGGATTCTATTTGCAGGATTGGATGTAATCGGCGACTATCTCACCGAAGTCAATGTCACCAGCCCGACCTGCATCCGGGAACTGGATGCCATCTACAACCTCAATATCAGCGCCGTACTGATGGATCGTATAGAAAACAAACTCAACCCATGAGCACCGCTGTTCGCCTTTCCATCCTCTTGCTTGCCGGCATGCTGTTGCTCAGCGCTTGCGAAAGAACCCAACCGGTTCACAACGGCCAGTTCATGGCATTCGGCACCCTTACCGACATCAGCATTGCCGGCGTTACCCCGGAGCGGGCCGAATCTGCTATCGAGGCGCTGGAAGAAGATTTTGCCATCATGCATAAAGCCTGGCATGCCTGGGCGCCGGGGCCGCTGACCCGCACCAATAACCTCCTTGCGGAAGGGGTGCGCTTTGCAGCGCCGCCCTCCGTGCTGACACTGATGGAAAAATCCAGGCAACTTGCACAACAAAGCGACAACCTGTTCAATCCCGCCATCGGACGGCTGGTCAAGCTGTGGGGGTTTCAGCAGGATGAGATAAAAAACCGGCGCCCACCGGACGATGCAGCCATTGCGAAGCTGCTGCATGCCGACCCGACGATGGAAGACATCAGCATTGACGGCATCCATGCCCGGTGCGGCAATCCTGCCGTACAGCTGGATTTCGGCGCCATCGGCAAAGGCTATGGCATTGATCTGGCAATCGAACACCTCAGGGAGATGGGCATAGAAAACGCCATTGTCAACAGTGGTGGCGATCTGCGCGCCATCGGTTCCCGCAACGGCAATCCCTGGCGCATTGCCATTCGCAGCCCTTCCGGGTCGGGCGTCCTGGGATTCCTGCACATATCCAGCGACGAAAGCATTTTCACTTCCGGTGATTACGAACGCAATTATCTATGGAAAGGAAAACACTACCACCATATTATCGACCCCCGAACAGGCTACCCGGCAGAGGGAACCCGCTCGGTTACCGTTATTCATGACAATGCAACCGTGGCCGATGCCGCCGCTACGGCGCTGTTTGTAGCCGGCCCCAAGGACTGGCACAAAATCGCCAGACAGATGGGCATCCGGTATGTATTGCTCATCGACAGCAACAACGTGGCGCAGATGAATCCTGCCATGGAAAAACGCTTTGCGCTGATGAATAAAAACCAGGTGGTAGAAGTATCCGAACCGCTGATTGCCCCTCAAACAGAAAAGAAATGACCACCACTCACCGACAAAACCACAACGAAGCCATAATCACCATGGCGGTAATCGCGGTGATTCTGCATGCCCTGGTATTCCTTGGCATCAGCTTTGAAATGCCCTCCCCTCTACCCCAGGCCACCCAGCCCAGCCTGGACGTAATCCTGCTGCCCACGGCAGAGAATTCATCACCACCGGAAGAAGCCGATTTCATGGCGCAGCACAGCCAGCAGGGGGGCACGGAAAAAGCCGGCCACGCCAGACCCAGGGCCGTGCCCAGCCAGCCTGCCCTGAAGAAAAGCCAGAAAGCGTCAGAAGAACGGATACGCAGTGGCGCCAAAGCGCCGGAAAGACAACAAAAACCAGATGTAGTGGCCAGCACAAGCGAGGCCGCACGCAAAGTGCCGGCAGCACACAAGGCGCCGGTAAAAGCGCAACAGAAGCCGGATATCACCCAACTGCTGTCCAGCACCCGCCAGGAAATCGCCCGCCTCACTGCAGAGCTGGACAGAAATAGCGAATACGCCTCGCAACGCCCCCGGCACAAGGCCATCAACGCCAGTACCAAGGAATACCGCTACGCCGCCTATCTGGAAGCCTGGCGCAAAAAAGTGGAGCGCGTGGGCAACCTCAACTACCCCGATGAAGCCAAGCGCAAGAAGCTGTACGGTGACCTGCTACTGCATGTCGCCCTGCGCGCCGATGGATCTGTGCAGCAAATCCGTGTGGTGCGCTCCTCGGGGCACAAGATGCTGGACGACGCCGCCGTGCGCATCGTACGCCTGGCCTCCCCCTTTGCCCCATTCCCGGCGGAAATCCGCAAGGAAATCGATATTCTGGACATCACTCGCACCTGGCAGTTCCTCAGCAACAACCGATTGTTTTCCGGCAAGTAGGAAGATGGGCTGATATAATCCACTCCATGAGTGAAGCTTCATCCCTCACGAATCATTTTCTCATTGCCCTGCCCACACTGCAGGACCCAAACTTCTCCCGTACCGTCACCTATATCTGCGAGCACACCCGCGAAGGCACCATGGGCATCATCATCAACCGCCCCAGCACCCTGCAGCTCGCCGATATTCTGCATCATATGGACATCGGGGAGAATGAACGTACGCCCTCTGAAATGCCCGTCTACATCGGCGGCCCGGTGCAGGAAGACCGTGGCTTTCTCCTGCATTCACCAGCCAAACGCTGGGATTCCACGCTTTTCATCGGCGACGACCTGGCGGTAACCACCTCCCAGGATCTGGTCAAGTCCCTGGCGAAAGGAGAGGGCCCGGAAGATGTTTTTTTTGCCCTGGGTTATGCGGGCTGGGGGCCAGGACAGCTGGAGCAGGAGCTGCAACAGGACGCATGGATTTTCGGCCCGGCTGCAAAAGAGGTTCTTTTCCAGACCCCGGCAGAAAACCGCTGGGAATCCGCCGCAAGACTGGCCGGGGTTGATGTCAATCTGATCAGCAACATTGGCGGCCATGCCTGAAGCGCAGACCGCCACCCTGCTCGGCTTCGACTATGGCACCCGGAAAATCGGCGTGGCCGTAGGCCAGCAACTCACCGGCACCGCCACACCACTGACGACCTTGCACCTGGTCAATAACAAACCCGACTGGCAGGGCATCGGGTGCCTGATCGAAGAATGGCAGCCCGATGCCCTGGTGGTGGGGCTGCCCATTGGGCCGGAAGAAAACGAAACACGCATGACCACCACCGCCCGCAAATTCTCCAGGCAGCTGGAGGGACGCTTTCGTCTGCCTGTACACCTGGCCGATGAACGGCTAACATCCCGGGAAGCCTGGAGCCGCATCGGCGGCATCGCCATCCGCGATGTCACCCGCATCGACGCCATGGCAGCAAAACTCATCCTGGAAACCTGGTTCAGCGCCAATGAGTAATCGCAGCTTCATGCAACACCAGGCCATACTGGATCTGATCCAGGGTATGGCGCGCATCACCCGACGCCACTTGCGGGACAAATGCATCAACCGGCCCGCGATGATCGGCATTCATACCGGTGGCGTATGGGTTGCAGAGCGCCTGCATCAACTCCTGCAGATTGAACCACCCCTGGGGAAACTTGACATCAGTTTCTACCGGGACGATTTTACCCGCATCGGCATGAATCCCCAGGTCAAGCCCTCACAGATTCCCTTTGCGGTTGAAGACCAGCATATTGTCCTGGTCGATGACGTCATCCAGTCAGGACGCACCATACGTGCTGCCATGAATGAAATCTTCGACTTCGGGCGCCCCGCTTCCATCACCTTGGTCACCCTCATCGAGCGTAGCGGCAGGGAATTGCCCATACAGCCTGACATCATCGGCCTGGAGCCACCCTTGGCCGACGATGAGCACATCCGCCTGCTGGGGCCAGATCCGCTGATACTGCAAATCAGCGGTGATCCGGGCAACAGGGGGGACGCATGAGCATCGAGCAACTACAAACGGATGAACATGGTCGGCTGCGGCACTTCTTGAGCATTGAGGGCTTCCGCCGGGAACAGTTGCTGCAAATACTCGATACCGCAGAATCCTTCGCCATGCTGCCCGGGCGGCAAGTGAAGAAAGTGCCCCTGTTGCGCGGCAAGATCATCACCAATTTGTTCTTCGAAAACAGTACCCGAACCCGCACCACTTTTGAGCTGGCGGCCAAGCTGCTGTCTGCCGATGTCATCAATTTCAACATAGACGTTTCCGCCACCTCCAAGGGTGAAACACTACTCGACACCCTGCGCAATATCGAAGCCATGCACTCCGATATGTTCGTGGTGCGCCACAGCGCATCCGGAGCCGCTCATTTCATTGCCCGGCATGCAGCGCCCGGGGTCAGCATCATCAATGCCGGCGATGGCTGCCATGCCCACCCCACCCAGGCGATGCTGGATATGTTTACCATCCGCCGGTACAAGGGCGATTTCACCCCCTTGCGTATCGCCATCGTTGGCGATGTGCAGCATTCCAGGGTGGCCCGTTCCCAGATCATGGCTCTGAACATCCTGGGCGTTTCTGAAGTGCGGGTGATTGCACCACGCACCCTGCTGCCCGCAGACGTGCGCACCCTGGGAGTGCATGTCTTCCATGATCTGGAACAAGGGCTGAAGGACGTGGACGTGGTGATCATGCTGCGGCTGCAGCACGAGCGCATGGACAATGCCCTGCTGCCCTCCGCCCATGAATACTTCCAGCTCTACGGCCTCACGGCAGAACGCCTGGAATACGCAAAACCGGATGCCATCGTCATGCACCCCGGCCCCATCAACCGGGGCGTGGAAATCACTTCAGAGGTGGCGGATGGTCCGCAGTCCGTCATCCTGCAGCAGGTCAGCTACGGCATTGCAATACGCATGGCGGTAATGTCCATGGCGCTGGGCAACAGCAGTGGGGAGCAAGGCTCATGATCGCGGTAAACCTGCATATCCGGGGTGGACGTCTCATCGACCCGGCCAATGGCATTGATGCCCACCTCGACCTGTACCTAAAACACGGCCGGGTGTTTGCGGTGGGTGAAAAACCCGACGGATTCCGCATCGACAAGACCATCAGCGCCCGGGGGAAGATCGTTTGTCCCGGGCTCATCGACCTGGGCGTGCATCTGCGCGAACCCGGCGAAGAACACAAGGGCACTATCTGCAGCGAGGCGGAAGCCGCCGCCCGGGGAGGAATCACCACCCTGATCTGCATGCCAAATACCGATCCAGTCATCGATACACCCGCCGTCTGGGAACTCATCCGCCGCCGCGCAAAAGCCTGCGGCAATGCCCGAGTGCTGGCGATTGGCGCACTGACCAAGGATCTGACGGGGAAACAGCTGGCGGAAATGGGCGCGTTGAAGCAGGCAGGCTGTGTTGCCGTCAGCAATGCCCGCAAACGCATGGCCAATACCCTTGTGACCCGCCATGCCCTGGAATATGCCCGCACCTTCGATCTCCCGGTTATCCTGTGCAGCGAAGACCCGCACCTCAAGGACGGCGGCTGTGTACATGAGGGCAGCATCGCCACCCGCCTGGGGCTGCCCGGCATTCCATCTGCAGCAGAAACCGTTGCCGTGGCCAGGGATCTGGCTCTGACGGAGCACACCGACAGCCGCAGCCATTTCCACGCCCTGTCCACCGGCCGCGCCATCGAGATGATCCGTCAGGCAAGGCGCGGGGGCGCAAGACTGTCGGCGGATGTCGCCATCCACCAACTATTTCTCCTCGATACCGATGTAGACGGATTCAGCGCCAACTGCCATGTAGATCCACCGTTTCGCACCCAGACCGACCGCGACATCCTGCGCCAGGCGGTTGCCGATGGCGATATCGAGGTCATTTGCTCCGATCATCAACCTCATGAAGAAGATGCCAAAACCGCACCTTTCCCGCTCACCGCCCCCGGCATCTCCGGGCTGGAAACCCTGCTGCCCCTGTGCCTGAAGCTGGTGGAGGACGGGATTCTCGACCTGCCCACAGCCATCGCCCGCCTCACCCATGGCCCGGCACAGGCCCTGGGCCTGCCTTTGGGGCGCCTGGATGCCGGCCACAGCGCAGACATTTGCATCTTTGATCCCGACCATATCTGGACGCTGCACCCGGCCGGGCTGCACAGCAGCGGCAAGAACACGCCTTTTTGCAACTGGGAGTTCCGCGGCAAGGTAACGCACACACTGTTCGAGGGGCGCATCACCTGGAATTCAGAATCATGAAGCATCCGCCACAACGCAACAGCATCTGCCTGGAAGATGCAGAAATCCTTTCACACCATGCCTATCCCGGCGATCAGCACATCATGCGCCTGCAGGCGCCGCAGTGCGCAGCCCGGGCAAAACCCGGGCAATTTGTACACCTTGGCGTCGATCCCCAGCGACCCATGCGCCGCCCCATTTCCATCATGCGCGCCTGCACGGATGAAGGCTGGATCGACCTTTTGTACAAGCGCGTGGGCGCAGGCACGGCGCTGCTGGCCGCACGCACCACCGGGGAATGCCTGAGCACCCTTGGACCCATCGGAGAACCGTTCCGGGTCAAGGAAAAACGCCCCCTGCTCATCGGTGGCGGCGTGGGAATGCCGCCCATGGTGTTTGTCGCTGAAAGCCTCAAGGACAGCGAACACCAACCCGTGGTCATACTGGGTTCGGAAGCACCTTTTCCCTTCACAGCCCGGCCTTCCAGCATTCTGCTGCCCGGCATGCCCGATGCCGTCATCGCCACCATGCCCTTGCTGGACGACTGGGGCATTCCCTGCCGCCTGGCAAGCCAGCAGCAGATGCCCGGCGTACATCAAGGTTACGTCACCGATCTGGCGAGGCATTGGCTAAACGCCCAGGAAGCCCGGGCGCGGAAGGAAGTCGGACTCTATGCCTGCGGCCCTCACCCCATGCTGGAGGCAGTGGTCGAGCTGGCCAGAGAGTTTGCATTGCCGGTTCAGGTATCCCTGGAAGAGTTCATGGCTTGCGGCGTCGGCGGCTGCGCCGGCTGCAGTGTAGAGGTGCTGACAGAAAACGGGCCAGCCATGCAGCGGGTGTGCGTGGATGGCCCGGTGTTTGACGGCTATCAGGTGTTTAACCCGGAAATTGCACCAGGCCGCTGATTTTCTTCAATCACTCAATTTGAAATCAAATGACAGCCCCCGTCAGTATTCGTCGATGAGCATGGCTGCATCCAGATCCCTGGCACGGGTTCCCGGCGTATTGTCGCCCAGCTTGATCATGAGGCGCACCTCATTGGAAGAGTCGGCATGCTTGAGAGCATCTGCCTCTGTGATCTCGCCTTCAAGGTAGAGCTCATACAGCGCCTGATCGAAGGTGATCATGCCATGTTCCCGGGAACGCTTCATCAACTCCTTGAGTTCATGGATTTTTCCCTTGAGAATCAAATCCGATGCCAGGGGCGTGTTCAACAACACCTCAATAGCAGCCCGACGGCCAACACCATCCGCTCTCGGAATCAACTGCTGGGCAAGAATTCCCTTGAGGTTCAGGGACAAATCCATCAATGCCTGGGTCATGCGCTCTTCCGAGAAGAAATGCAGAATCCGCTCCAGTGCCTGGTTGGCATTATTGGCATGGAGGGTAGACAGTACCAGATGCCCGGTTTCAGCAAAGGTCAGGGCATGTTCCATGACCTCGCGGGTGCGAATCTCCCCGATCAGGATTACATCCGGCGCCTGCCGCAAGGTGTTTTTCAGGGCGACTTCATAGGATTCGGTATCAATACCCACTTCCCGCTGGGCAACAATACAGCCCTGGTGATGGTGCAGGAATTCGATGGGATCTTCGATGCAAATAATGTGGCCATCGCTGTGTTTGTTGCGATAACCCAGCATGGCGGCAAGGGAGGTGGACTTACCCGTTCCCGTGGCACCGACGAAAATGATCAGCCCGCGCTTGACCATGGCCAGTTGCTTGATGATCGGCGGCAGTTTGAGTTCTTCGAAGCTCGGGATGCTGGTTTCGATACGGCGCAGCACCATGGCCACCGCATCCCGTTGAATAAAGGCGCTGACGCGAAAGCGGCCGATATTTGCCGCACTGACGCCAAAATTGCATTCCTTGGTATGCCGGAACTCTTCCCTCTGCTCGGGGCTCATCAGGCCATAGGCCAGCTCCCGCGTCTGGTCGGCTGTCAGAGCAGTTTTTGCTATGGGTTTGATATGCCCATCCACCTTGATGCAGGGAGGGCGTCCCACAGTGACAAACAAATCGGACGCTTTCTTGTCCGACATCAAACGGAGTATATCGTTAAATTCCATCAACAAACCTCAAACAAATTTCAGACAGGGCGGACATGAAAACAAAAGGGCTACCCGTCATTCCGGCGCACAAACCCGTGGATGGGTGAAGGTAGAGCAATGCAGGGCAGATACAGGGATGCATCGTAGCAAAACAACGCAGGAGTAGTTGTCGGGCAATTGCCGAGGCCAGAATTCATGGAGGGAACACTCCTGGAGATGGTTTACGCCTTGCACCAGCATCAAACAAAAGCTTCCTTGCTCTGCGCCCTGGCGCGAGCATCCTGGCGGGTAATCAAACCTTTTTGCAGCAACTCCTTGAGATGTTGATCCAGGGTCTGCATGCCCACCGCCTGGCCGGTCTGGATGGCAGAGTACATTTGCGCAACCTTATCCTCGCGAATCAGGTTACGAATGGCGGGCGTGCCAATCATGATTTCCCAGGCCGCAGTTCGCCCTCCACCCACTTTCTTCAGCAGGGTCTGGGCAATAACCGCCCGCAAAGACTCGGAAAGCATGGAGCGCACCATGGATTTCTCGCCAGCGGGAAAAACATCCACAATCCGGTCGATGGTCTTGGCGGCAGAACTGGTATGCAGGGTGCCAAATACCAGATGGCCTGTTTCCGCCGCAGTCAACGCAAGGCGAATGGTTTCCAGATCCCGCAGCTCGCCCACCAGAATAATATCCGGATCTTCCCGCAAGGCGGAGCGCAAGGCTTCGGAAAACCCGTGGGTATCCCGATGCACTTCCCGCTGGTTGATCAGGCATTTCTTGCTCTGGTGCACGAATTCAATCGGGTCTTCAATCGTCAACACATGACCATATTCATTGTCATTGATGTAATCAATCATGGCCGCCAGGGTGGTGGATTTTCCCGAGCCCGTAGGCCCGGTGACCAATACGATGCCCCGGGGATTTTCACAAATGGTCTTGAAGGTGGAAGGACAATTCAGATCGTCCAGGGTCAATACCTTGGATGGAATGGTGCGGAACACGGCTGCAGCGCCCCGGTCCTGATTAAAGGCATTGACCCGGAACCGCGCCAGTCCGGGAATTTCAAACGAGAAATCTACTTCCAGAAACTCTTCATAGTCCCGGCGCTGCCTGTCATTCATGATGTCGTACACCAGGCCGTGTACGGCTTTATGATCCAGCGCAGGTACATTCACGCGCCGGATGTCGCCGTCAACACGAATCATGGGCGGCAACCCTGCAGATAAATGCAAATCCGATGCGTTGTGCTTAACGCTGAAAGCAAGAAGTTCTGTAATATCCATGAAATCCCTCTATATTTCCGGGAAAACCCCGCCACACCACCCCGGCTTGTCCGCCTTTGCAGCCCAGCATCGCCCCCTTGTTGTTCTACCTGAATCCGTGGGTTCAGGGCGGATGCAGAGCGTATGCTATTGATTTCCCGGTGGAATCAAAAAATTCCAGCTTCACCCTCAGGTTAAGCGGGCATTTATTGAACCGCTGGGGGATCAACAGCTTGCGCTATGCGCCGTCATCAACCCATGGATTCAGGTTCTATACAATCCGAATACCTTTATAATGATACAGACGAAAAACAAACTTATTAAGGTATTTTTTATGTTGGCGCCAGCACTTACACCAACATAAGACCATCAGCCATGGGCAAGCTGCAACAAAGATTATCACAGGTGCAAGCGCAGATACGGGGCTTTGCCTTATCTTGTGACAGAGATCCAACCGAAATCAGGCTTATCGCCGTCAGCAAAACCCGCCCGGTCAGCGATATCCGCGAAGCCTGGAAAGCCGGGCAAGAGGCATTCGCTGAAAACTACCTGCAAGATGCTCTGCAAAAGATTCCAGTATTGCAAGATTGCGATATTGAATGGCATTTTATCGGGCGCATTCAATCCAACAAAACCCGCACCATCGCAGAAAATTTCTCCTGGGTGCATACCCTGGCCAGCTTCAAACATGCCCGGCGTCTGAGTGCGCAGCGCGCGGAATCACTGCCTCCCCTGAATGTCTGCATACAGATGAACCTGACCGGCGAGCAAAGCAAGGGGGGTATTGCAGAAAAAGAGCTGCGCCCTTTGCTTGAAAAATTGGCCGATCTGCCCCATTTACACCTGCGTGGATTGATGACCATGCCTCCTGCCGCCGCATCCATCTCGCAGCAGCACCAGCTATTCGCGCAGTTGAGGCGGCTGCGGGATGATATGAACCAGCAAGGCCATGCCCTGGACACCCTTTCCATGGGCATGTCGGGAGATATGCAGGCAGCCATCTGTGAAGGCGCTACAATGGTACGCATTGGTACAGCAATTTTTGGATCCAGAACATGAACACAAAAACCCTGGCTTTTATCGGCGGCGGCAATATGGCCAGCGCCCTGATCAACGGCCTGATTGAAGACGGCATCCCCCCACAGAACATCCTGGTTGCCGAGCCTGATGAAAAGCGCAGGGAACAACTGGCAACACGCTTTGGCATCCGCACCGTAGATGATAACAACGAAGCCGCCGCCCAGGCGGATATCCTGATACTGGCGGTCAAGCCCCAGGTATTGAAAGATGTCGCCACCACCCTGGCCCCCGCGCTGATTCAGAAAACCCCCCTGTGCTTGTCTATCGCTGCAGGCATCCGTCATACCAGCCTGCAACGCTGGCTTGGGGAAGATATTCCCGTGGTGCGCGTGATGCCCAACACGCCTGCCATGCTCAAAGCCGGTGCCAGCGGGCTGTATGCCCCCAATAGCGTCAACGAGACGCAGCGCAGCGAGGCCGAACATATCGTTCGCGCTACCGGCATCGCCGTCTGGCTGGACAATGAGAACCAGATGGATGCACTGACCGCTGTCTCCGGCAGTGGGCCGGCCTACTTTTTTCTGTTCATGGAAGCCATGGAAAACAGCGCCCGCAAACTTGGTCTGCCGGAAAAAACCGCACACCTGCTGGTGCTGCAAACCGCCCTGGGAGCCGCCCGCATGGCAATGGAAAGCACCAGCGACCTGGAAGAACTGCGTAACAGCGTCACCTCTCCCGGGGGGACTACGGAAAAGGCGCTTGCCACCTTTCAGGAACACGAGCTGGAGCAACTGGTTGAAAAAGCCATGACCGCCGCCCGGGATCGTTCCATTGCGCTGTCAGAATCACTGGGGACAGACTGATGGGGGCAGACTACGCCACCAATCCACTGGTTTTTATCCTGCAGTTTCTGTTTGGAGCCTACATCCTGATCATACTGCTGCGCTTCTTCCTGCAGCTGACCCGAGCCGATTTCTATAACCCGCTTTCCCAGTTTATCGTCAAAATCACCTCACCCGCACTCGTCCCCTTAAGACGCTTCATCCCCAGTATGGGGGGCATGGATATCGCCGCTCTGGTGCTGGCCTGGGCATTGAAAACATTGGAACTACTCTTGGTTGTGTTAATTTCAACCGGCGTATTCGCCCCTGGGTTCGCCATCATTGGCGCGATCCCCGGCCTGATCGAGTTGTGCATCAATATCTTCCTGTACGGCATCATCATCCAGGCCATACTCAGCTGGGTCAGCCCCGGCACCTACAACCCGGCGACAGCGCTGCTCCATACCCTGACCGCCCCGGTGTTACGACCCGTGCAGCGCTTCATCCCCCCCATCAGCGGCATCGACCTCTCCCCCATGGCTGCCATCCTAGGGCTGATCGTGCTCAAGATGCTGCTTATTCCTCCGCTCAACCAGCTGGTTGCCGGCCTGGTGTCATGAACCGCTGCTGACGGAAGAAAGAAGGCCCGCTGCCCGGCGGCCGTCAATAACATGTAAAATACTCGCCTGGACATTCTCACAACACCGAATTAAGCAACCATGAAAGAAAACCAGCCAGTTCCTGTGTACCCTGTGCAGTACATCCCCAATACAGATGATGAAATCAGTTTGGTGGATATCTGGCTAACCTTCAGAAAGCACCGCAAGCTGTTTTTCAAGGTGGCTGCCAGCGTCACACTCCTGGGGCTGGCAATAGCCTTGCTTATGACCAAATCCTACGACCTGCGCACATCCATAGAAATCGGCACCGCCATCCGCGGTGACAACCCGACACCTATCGAAGCCCCGGAAACCGTCAAGGCAAAGCTGGAAAACTCACTGATACCGATGGTGATACACCAGCTGCATAAAAAGGAAGAAGAAGCAGAAGATTACAGAATCAGCACCAACATCCCCAAAAAAAGTTCGCTCATCGTGTTGACCAGCAAGACGCCGCTCGATACGGCAGAGCAGTACGAAAACCTGCATAACCGGGTGGTCGCCGCTCTGACCCGGGATCACGCCAGAATCATCAACGTGCTGAAAAAGAACCTGCAAACCGAGCTGGCGCTGGCGCGCATCGTGCTGGACGACCTGATAGACCCGGCCACTCTGGCAGCGTTGATCAAAGAGCAGGAAAAAACGCTGGCAGAAGCAAAGGCAGACCTGGATGCACTAAGCAACCCGGAAATATTCGGCGTACAAATCATCACCGCAGAAAACAAGATTCAAGGCGAAAAAAACAAGCTTGCCTCCTTGAAAAATCAAGCAACCATCCTGAATGAAAAACTCGAGAAAATTGATACCAACCAAAATCTGATCAAAGGACAAATCCAGGAGCTTGAAACGCAAATCAAGGCATCCATGGACTTGCAAAAGAGCGCAACCCAAGACGTAAAAACCGCAACCCAGGCCATGACGCAACTCATGATCGACAGTGAAATTCAGCAGAACCGAAAATGGCTGGCGCAACTGAAAGAGCGTCTGTTCATCACCCTGGAAAACAACAGGGCCGACATCCAGAAGTCACTGGAAGACAACAAACGCGCCCAGGAGCTGCAAAAAGAGCATATTGCACAAGCCGAAGCCGGCCTTAAGGAACTCACCGGCAGCAATGTGCTGGCACAAAGCAAGCTCAAGGCCGTCATCGCCAAAAGTGAGGCAAACATCGCGAAACTGGCCAACGATCAGAAACGCAGCATCGCCACCCAGCAGGAAAGCATTGGCGAACTGCAAGGGAAGCTGGACAACTTTGTGGAAACCCGTGCGGTAGTGGAGCCGCTGCTTTCCACCAAACCAACATCCACCTCCAAGCGCGTCATCCTGCTGATCGCAATATTCCTGGGCATCATCCTGGGCATCATGGCAGTATTCTTCGCCGAACTGCGTGAAAAAGTGCGCGAGAACTTGCTTGAGGACAGCAGGTCAGACCTGGCCTAGTTTGCATGGTTATCGCCCCTGGATTCCGGCCTGCGCCGGAATGACAAGAGAAGTGCCACCCATCACACCCCGAAAAAGCGCCGTCATCCCGGCGCACGACTCCAATGGATGGAGGAGGCCGAATGAAGCAGGAGGCCAGAATCGAGGCCGGGATCCAGGGAATATCACTCCACCTCCTAGTATGCCTTCCTGTCCACAAATCCCCTGAGTACGGTCAGTACAATAATTTTCAAATCCAACCACAACGACCAGTTTTCAATATAGTACAGGTCGTATTCCACCCGTTTTTCCATCTTGTCCAGGGTATCGGTCTCTCCCCGCCAGCCATTGATTTGCGCCCACCCCGTAATTCCCGGTTTGACCCGGTGGCGTTGCATATAGGCTTCCACCTGATCCTTGTATAACTCATTGTGCGCCATCGCATGAGGGCGAGGACCAACAATGGACATGCGCCCCTGAAGCACATTGAAAAACTGGGGCAGTTCATCCAGGCTGGTTCGCCGCAGAAAGGCACCGAAGCGCGTTACCCTGGGATCACCCATCGTTGCCTGAGTAACTTGCCCACCCTTTTCCCGGTGCACCTTCATGGTGCGAAATTTGTAGACCTTGATGGGCTTTCCGTCCCAGCCATGACGTTTTTGCTTGAACAAGATCGGGCCGGGTGAACTAACTTTGACCCCCAGCGCAATCAAGACCATCAACGGGCTGATCAACAGCAGGATCCAGGCCGCCAAAACCCGATCCTCCACAGCCTTCAGTACGCGGTTTACTCCCTGCATGGGCGAGGAACGAAGATCCAGCACCGGTACGCCCGCAATCTCTGCAACCGAGTGATTCAGCAAATGAAATCCAAAAATATCCGGCACCAGACGAACATTTACCGTGCTGTGGCGAAGCATTTGCAAAATCTCGCGCATGCGCCCTTCCGCCCGCAAAGGCAATGCCAGCCATATTTCGTCAATATGTTTTTTTCCACCTTCCAGCTGTTTACAGCCTTCTTCACAGGAGATCACCGGCACAGATTCAACCTGCTTGCCTTGTAATTCCGGATTGTCATCCCAGAAAGCAACCAGGTCGTACCCGACCCAGGGGGCATCATTGAGCTGCCGGGCAACAGCCCTCCCAAGTTCACCTGCCCCCATGATGTAGATATGGCGATGATTCCAGCCGCGCTTGCGCATGAAATTGAACAGCAAGCGCACAGCGACCCGCACCAGCACCAGCCCCGTCCACGCCAAAAGCACCCAGATAATCGCCCAGTAGCGCGAATACAGGGCGCCACTTTTGAATCCGAAAGCCAGCAGCATCAATATGAGGACCACTGCAGCCCAGGCGAGCGTGGTTCTCCAAATATGCCGCCAGAGCTCTTTGCCGCGCCAGGAGTGATAGAGCTTGAACAAAGGCAGAATAATGGCCGAAAGCAAGGCGCCGACAACCAGCGCCAGTTCGTAGTAATCGTATATCCGGAGATGTCCGAAACGGACGTAATAGGCCAGAAGCCCGGTACCGATAACAATGCACAGATCCAGTATGCGCGCCCCAAACGATATAACAGGCGAGTACTCCCTGATCAGCCCTTTTTTAAACACAATGTTTTCCTATTTAAAACAAATAGCTAATGCGCGACCAGATATCAACCCGGCTTACACCTTTTCTTTTCCCAACTACCAATAAAATCTGCCAATTCAAATCATGCGCCCAGAATACCTTCTTCCGTACCCGGCGTATTTTACCAACATCAGCACATTGCTGTCCGATGCCGGGGGGATTTCTTTCTGCCCGCTGCATATCCACCCAATATATTTGATTATTGCGCCACCATAGGGGTATATTTATGGGTCAGCAGTAGACGGAGGGGAAACAGCACATGGGGACAGGTAAACTACGGAGCCAGCTTCAGGGCTTTAGCCGCTGGAAAATGCGCCAGCTACACACCATGGAGCAACTGGAAGCCTGGCTCAAACAACAGGGGCTGTTTACCTCTCAGGCGCAAAAGGCATTGCAGCATGCAGACATCACCCTGCGGCAGGATCACGTTACCGTCGCTGTAGTCGGCGAATTTTCCCGCGGCAAGACAGAACTGATCAATTCCCTGTTTTTCGGCGATCACAACTTCCGCCTGTTGCCAACCGATGCCGGTCGCACCACTATGTGCCCCACGGAGATCTTCCAGGACGATTGTGAAGACCCCTACCTCCGCCTTCTTCCCATCGAAACCCGTTTGGATGAAACCAGCCTGACCGACCTGCAAACCCAACCCGAACGCTGGGAACACATTCCCCTGGATGTTGGGAACAGCGAAGACCTTTACAACAAGCTGCTGAAAATTAAAGAGAATAAAATGGTGGCCCGCGATGCTGCCGAGCAAATGGGGCTTGCCGACGTCAATCAAGCTTCTAGTGACCTTGATCGCCTGGTGTCCATCCCCGCATGGCGCCTGGCCCACCTCAACTACCGCCATCCGCTTCTTGCCCAGGGACTGCGCATCCTGGATACGCCGGGGCTGAATGCCGTCAGCAGCGAACCGGAACTGACCTACGAGATATTACCCAACGCCCAGGCGCGCCTGTTCGTGCTGGGAGCCGACACCGGCGTTACCCAATCTGACCTGGACATATGGACACAGCTGGTGCAGCAGCCCGGCGCCAAGCGGAAACTGGGGGTGATTGTGGTGCTGAACAAAACCGATACCCTTTGGGACGAATTGCGCACCGAGCATGAAATACAGAGCAGCATTGAAAGACAATGCATGGAGGTATCCCAGATTCTGGAAGTAAAACACAGGCAGGTATTTGCTGTCTCTGCCCAAAAAGGTTTGGTAAGCCGGGTGAAGAACGACCCCGAGCTGGAGAAGAAATCCGGGATCCCCCAGTTGGAAAAGCACCTGGCCGATACCCTGATCCGCAATCGGCAGGCACTGATTGTGGAGCAATCCACAGAGCTGGTCTGCAGCTCCCTGGACAACATCAAGACACTGGTTTCCTCCCGCCTCAAGCGCATGGAAAAACAATCCACTGAACTCAAAGATCTGAGCACAAAAAGCGAAGCTGCTATCGATGGTCTGCTCAAGCAAGCCCAAGCGGACAAAGCCCGCTACCAGGCCAGCATTAACGCCTACAAGCAGTCCCGCGCCGACTTCACCGCGCATGGAAAGATGCTGCTGGATGCGCTCTCGCCTTCCGTGCTGGAACACATTATCACCAAGGCCAAAAAACACATGGCTGGCGCTTGGACAACCATTGGCCTGAAAGAATCGATGGGGGAGCTGTTTGACGATATCAACCAGCAAATGGAAGCAGCAGGCAATCAGTCCCAGGAAATGAGGCGCCTCATTCGCACCATCTACCGTCGCTTTCATACCCGCCACAAAATGCGCCTGGACGACCCCAAAATGCTCTCCCTCATCAGCCACCAGGTGGAACTGAACCTGATCTACCAGGAAGCCGAGATTTATCGAAAAAGCCCCCGCACAGCACTCACCGAAAAGCATTTTGCCATCAAACGCTATTTTCATACCGTCGTTCGGCGGGTGGAACAAACCTTCCGCAACGCCCACAATGACGCCAAAGACTGGCTGGAAACGGCCCTCGACCCGCTCACAGCCCAGGTACACGAACACCGCAGCGTACTCTCCCAACAACTCTCTGACCTGAAGCTCGCAGGACGCTCCCGCACCACCATAAGGCAACGTCTGGCAACCCTGAAAAAAGACACCGCACAACAGCAGATGCAGCTCAATACCCTGCAAAAGGTCATTGCAAGTCTCCGTAACACCATGCCCGCCAGCGAACCTGAACCCCGAAAAGCTGCTGCGGTGGCAATCAAGAAAACCGCCTGATGCTTTGCAGCCGGTAGCTTCGGTTGAGGGTAATCCGGGCATACGCAGAAATGCACAAACGAGTGATGCACCCAATCTTGCTGTAATAGCCTATCCTGTACACATCCGGCACTCCGGTTGCCAACACAAAATACCGGGCTGATACGGAAAACACCCCCCCTCTCCCTCTGGGAGAGGGCCGGGGAGAGGGAATACCCCCAAAACCACCACCCCCCAGCCTGTGCTAACATGCTCGCACCATGCGCCTATCACCACGCAACCAGACCATCATCAAACAAACCGCCAGGGAAATCTTTGGCAATGCACGCATACATCTGTTCGGCTCACGCGTCCATGACAACCTCAAAGGCGGCGACCTGGATCTCCTGGTGGAATCTGATCGCATTATCAAAGACAAGGAAAAAAAACTGCTTCAACTGGCGGCCAGGCTACAAATGCGGCTGGGCGATCAACCCATCGACATCCTGGTACTGGATCCCGAAACACCGCGCCAACCCATCCACGAAGAGGCATTGCGCCAGGGCGTGTTGCTATGAACGAACTGCTCCCGGTCACCCGTTTCATTCATACACTGGAGACAGTGGAAAAAGAAATCCGGCACCTACAGTACAGTTGGCACCGGGTATTCTCTGAAGAAATCAACGCAAACTGGGTGAAAAACCTGGAAAACACGCCGGAAACCGCTGAACGCATGGAAGCATTCATTTCCCGCTTTGGCAGAACCCAAGACACCATCAGCGACAAACTGTTGCCGCGATGGCTCATGGCACTGGCGGAAAAAACCGGCAGCCAAATCGAAATATTGAATCGCGCAGAACGACTCGGCATTCTCCAAAATACCGAAAACTGGTTGCAAGCCCGCTACCTGCGCAATCGCCTGGTACATGAATACATGACAGATCCCGCTGCATTCGCCAAAGACCTGCTCCTCGCAAAAACATACAGCCCAATGTTTTCATATACCTACAATCAGGCTCGTCAGTTTGCCATCGACAGGATGCAAATTGATCCTGGCAATCTTCCTGAAAAAGCAAAGGGTTTCTTCTGATGCCATATACACTGTTACGGCGATATCGCCCGAAATTACGCATAGAAAAACCCAAGAGCGCCCGTATATCTGCGAAATGAACCCAAAGTAGCGTATAATTCGCGTCTAACTTAGCCATAGCACAACACCTGATCCCCCTGCAACCAATGATAAAAATCCTCGTCATTTTCGGCACCCGCCCCGAAGCCATCAAAATGGCGCCTGTAGTCAAAACACTGCAGAATCTACTAGCTGATGAAAAGGTTGCTGTTATCGGCAATACGGTTGTTTCTGATTTCCGGCCATCGAGTGAAAAACTCTGGTGGAGGCCTCAAACAAATCTGCCCAGCACCAAGGAACCTGTGATTAGATCATTGTCCCAGCGTCGACCGGGATGCTGGTTATTGATATCCCTGGGTTCCAGTCTACGCCTGGATGACGCAAAAGGGATTGACCAGGACTCCCTAAGCAATTCAATCACAACCTGCATCGACCAGGCTTGATCGGAGGCACCCAGAAATCAGAAAAGTGCATGCATTGATAGAACAACATAGGCAAACCACCCAGCAGTTAGCTCATCAAAGAGGCATACACCATGTTCATCTGTTGGGTTCCATGAGCCAGAAAGATGCCACAGACAACGGTGATACTGAATTGGAAGGCGGGCAGTCCAGCTTAGCTTGGTACCAGGCGGTTTTTGCTGAATGTCTCAGAGTTATTAGGCCGCCCAGTTGACATGGTAACCCAAAGCTCATTGCATCCGCATACTTGAGAGAAAGCACTCTAAGGGGCGATGCCCTTATGAGCCAAAGGGATAGCGATATTTTTTCTGGTTCGACTCAAGGTTGATACGGGATGCGGTAGCGAGGAACCTGCAGACACTGGCAGAATCCAGTCAGCGCTTGCCAACCCAGCGGAAGGCGCCTTTCCCGTTGATACCCTGGAGAGAGATATCCGGATTTTCTCATAATAGATCAGGCAGAATTACCAAAGACAAATATTCTTGACGGATGCCAAGAAAACTGGAGCAGCAACAGTCTCCGTCAGAATTCTCAATATGCAATAAGCTGCCTTGCTTGCCTCGGGATTTTTTAAATCGGATGTACAATAAATGAAAATTTCTCAAGAATACTTAGGTCGGGTCATAGCTATCATCCCAGCAAGAGGTGGCTCAAAAGGAATACCCAAGAAAAACTTAAGACCTGTAGCCGGAAAACCCCTGTTGTACTACTCCATTCAAGCGGCATTGGCTGCCTCTACAGTTACCAAAGTTTATGTTTCTACAGACGACGACGAGATAGCATTGTTTGCAGAGCGTTTTGGCGCAAACATAATCATCCGCCCCGCCAAACTGGCTGACGACATCACCACGCTTGATCCGGTAATATCAAGCGCTGTTCAGGCTATAGAAAAAGATGAAGAGGACATCGACCTTGTGGTTACCATTCAACCAACGTCCCCATTGCTGACCGACAAAGATATAGACGGCGTAGTCACAAGTTTGATTGTAAATACGGCTGATACAGCCATAACAGTTGTTGATGATAGGCATCTGTGCTGGACGATTGGCAGCAATGGCGCAACACCAGCTTATAAAAAGAGAGTAAACCGCCAGCAATTGCCGAAAAACTTTCGTGAAACAGGCGCGGTAGTAGCCTGCACAAGAGATCAACTGAAATCTGGCAGCCGCTTTGGCACCAAGGTAACTTTATATGAAGTTCCATACAATAGAAGCTTCGATATAGATACCTACGCCGATCTATACCTTTGTGAAGCAATGTTGATGCGGTTCCGTATCGTGTTCACCGTAGTTGGATATCCAGAAGTTGGCCTCGGGCATGCTTACCGAACCATCATGCTGGCACACGAGTTAGTTAAATATGAACTGATATTCGTATGCGAAGAAAAAAATAAGCTTGCTGCAGACTACATAAGCCAGCATGGCTACCACGTGACTGTTTGCAAAGAAAACACATTGGCGGAAACCGTATGTGCTTTATCTCCCGACCTGGTTATAAATGATATTCTTGATACTGAACCTGAATACATAACAACTCTCAAACAATGTGGCTGCAAAATAGTGAATTTCGAAGATTTGGGGCCTGGCAGCATGGAAGCAGATTTGGTTGTTAATGCCCTGTATCCATACAGCCTCCCATCGGATCACATTCTGGTAGGCCCCAAGTATTTTTGCTTAAGAGACGAGTTCCTGTACATCAACAAAGAAGATACCCACAATCTATCTGGTCGGATTTTGTTGACATTTGGAGGGGTGGATGAGGGGAACCTTACTACCCGTGTATTGGACATTATTGCCCCAATATGCATTGACAAAGGGTATATCGTGGAGATAGTTCTTGGGCCAGGATTCAAGCATATGAGAGAACTTGGAGTGTTGCTTTCTTCCATGAGGAAAATGAGGGTAAAGGTGATTCAGGATACAAAAAGGATCTCTAGCCATATGCTCAAAGCTGACCTCGCAATTACGTCTGGCGGCCGCACCGTGCTGGAATTGGCCGCGTTGAGCATTCCAACAATGGTCATCTGTCAAAATATTCGGGAAACAACACATACATACGCATCAAGTGAGCACGGCATATTAAACCTTGGCTTTCGGGATCACGTGACAAATCATCAGATCAAAGAAACATTTTTAAAAGTGGCGACGGATGATACTCTAAGGAAAATAATGAAAAGCAAAGCCAGCTCCCTGGATCTTTCCAAGGGGAAAGAACGGGTAATAAAAAAAATACTCTCCCTTTTACACTAAACCCATGGAAATAGATTTTACATGCAACATAATTCAATAATTATTGGCCGCCATACTGTAGGAAACAGCTTTTCACCATATATTATTGCGGAAATAGGCGTCAATCATGAAGGAAGCATGCATTTGGCCAAGCGCCTTATTGCAGAAGCTGCAGAAGGAGGGGCGCATGCCGCCAAATTCCAATCCTACAAAGCCGGAAAACTCGCTTCCAAGCACAGTCCTGCGTATTGGGACACAAACAAAGAACCCACAACAAGCCAGTACAAGCTGTTTAAGAAATATGACAATTTCGGTCAAGAGGATTACGAAGAACTAGCCATCTATTGCAAGGATTGTGGAATTGACTTTATGTCCACCCCTTTCGATCTTGAGGCCGTGGATTTTCTCAACCCCCTGGTTCCCGCGTTTAAAATTGCTTCGGCAGACATAACCAATGTGCCCTTAATACGAAAGTGCGCACAAACCGGAAAACCATTGCTAATGTCCACAGGCGCCTCAACCCTACCTGAAATAGAGTTCGCCATCCAGACCGCCCGCCAAGCCGGCGCCTCCCATATTGCTATTCTCCATTGTGTCCTAAACTACCCAACGCCTATTGAGCATGCTCAACTTGGAATGATTCTGGTACTTAAAAGAACATTCCCGGATTTACTGATTGGCTATTCAGACCATGTAGTGCCAGATGAAACGATTAGCTCACTAGAAGTGTCCCTACTACTAGGCGCAAGCATCCTGGAAAAACACTTTACACACGACAAAAACCTACCTGGAAATGACCACTACCACGCCATGAACAAACTGGATCTACAACGCTTTTGTGCAAAAGCCAGCAGATATGCCAAACTTATTGGTCATAAACGCCCGTCGATAGACAATGAAAAATCTGCGCGGGCCAACGCCAGACGAAGCATCGTGGCCGCGAGAAGTATAGGCAAAGGAGAAATATTTTCAGAGGAAAACCTGACCGCCAAGCGCCCGGGGCTTGGTATAAGCCCGATACACTGGGATGAGGTTATTGGCCGCCAAGCAGCCGAAAATATCGATGAAGATTCATTGTTATCCTGGAGTGCCATTCTGGATGAAAATGACTGAAGCCATGCTGCGCATTGAAAGCATTTAGTCTACTTTCAATCATTACTCCTTTCAGCCCCCTTAAAAACAGCAACCGACCAATAAGAAATGAGCAAAGATTACTACGTTATCCTGACCGGCTCAAAAAATAACGCCGGTGATTTTCTGATCAAGTATCGCGCCAAACAGTTATTTTCTCAGCTTAGACCTGATCGGGAAATAATTGACTTCGATGGCTGGGTTCCTTTTGATCAGAGTAAACTAGAAATCGTAAACAACGCAAAAGCACTGGTACTTACGGGAGGACCCGCACTACAAAAAAAAATGCGTCCGCGTGTTTATGGCCTGACCAGCAACCTCTCGGATATCAATACTCCCTTAGCAACAATGGGGATCGGCTGGTATTCTCCGCACGGCAAATGGCATAACACCCACCGCTATGCACTGAATTCTGATTCCAAAGCACTACTTGCAAGAATCGCAGAAGATGGTCTTATATCAAGCGTAAGAGATTACCATACCTTAAATGTGCTAAATAGCATGGGGTTTACAAACTACCTAATGACTGGTTGCCCCGCACTTTACAGCAAAGAGCATATGAACTTGCCACTGCAACTTTCACCAAAGCCAAAAAAAATAGGATTCTCATTGGGCGTTGCATTTCAGGGATCCAGAAGAATGCTGAAACAAATGCAGGACACCATACTCATGACCAGAGAACTATTCCCAGATTCCACACTGCAAATTGTGTTTCATCATGGAATTTCTGACGAATACCTGAAAACAGATGGTATGGCTAAATCATTGTTCAAAGCCCAAACTAGCTTTCTTGCATGGCTAGCAAAACAAAATATTTCTCATATTGATATTTCTGGCTCTGCAGAAAAGCTGGTTGAATATTATAGCAATTGTGATTTTCACATTGGCTATCGGCTTCATGCACATATATTTATGAGTAGTATTTCAAAACCTTCCGTCCTGCTGAATGAAGATGGGCGAGGCATAGGGATTTACAAGGTGTTGGGAGGGATCAATCTTGATGCCTACAGCAGAGTCACAAAAAATAAACTTGTTTCAGCACTCCATAAATTCGGCATACCATTTGACCACATGAAACCAGCAAATAATCTATTACAAGACTACAAAAATACAATGGCATATGAAATGAAGAGTGGCGTAAGGTTATACCAACCTCGTGAAAACATTAGCCTCCACTACCGGGTGATGAAAGCATTTCTACGAGGACTCCCATGAAGAAAAATATAAAAACAATACTGAATAAAATACGTTTATGCAGGCACCTTAACACCATTAAAGATCCACATCTGTTATCACTAAACTGCCAGATCAAGAATTCTTCTCTTTCTCACGGCGTTATGGTTTCCCACGGAGCAAGCATACTGAATTCCTCCATAGCGCGCTACACTTCGATCGGCCGCAGCACCAAGATCGCCCACGCTACCATAGGCTCTTTTTGTGCTATTTCCTGGGATTGCACTATTAATGCCATCACCCACCCTATCAATCATTTAACGATCAGCGCTTTTCCTTATGCGCCCCATGTTGGCGCCTTTGTAGCAGAACGAAAACAAAAGCATCAAATCGTTACTATTGGGTCAGATGTTTGGGTTGGAACCAATGCTATAATTATGCCAGGAATTGAGATCGGCCATGGAGCCATAATTGGGGCGGGAGCAATCGTTACACATAGCGTTCCACCATACCAAATAGTTGTTGGTAACCCAGCCAAAATACTACGTTCAAGGTTTGACCACCAAACCGTTGAATCCCTCCTGGAACTGGAATGGTGGGCATGGGAAGAAGAAAAAATAAAGTCCAATATCTCTTTTTTTCAGCACCCAATATCACGATCAGATATAAGCAGTCTAAAAAGACTGTAAACGCTTTATGCTCCTTTCTTCTTCCATATACCTAGGATCGAGCCTGCTCAACAAAGCAGTTCCGTTTCTGCTTCTACCACTCTTAACCAGCTATTTAACTCCTGCTGAATATGGAACAATCGCATTATTCCAAATGGGCGTTTCGCTATTTATAGCCCTATATGGCGGCCTCCACCTCAACATATCCAGAACATACTTCAAGCTGGATATCAATAAATTTTCCCGCCTTCTGACTTCCATATACCTCATGCTTGTTAGCATTTGGATTTTCACAACCATACTCACCACGCTGTACTATTTCGCCGGAGGCACCACCTTTGGCCTGCCCCGGAACTGGCTTCTCGCCATGCCTGTTATAGCCGCAATGGGCATGGCCAACCTGCTTAACTTGACATTACTTCGCAGCCAAGAACGCCCACTACAATACGCAAGGTGGGAGGTTTCACATTCGATCATCAACATGGGCATCAGCTACCTATTGGTTGCGCACGTTTTGCTGGGTGCAGATGGCCGAATGCTTGGGATTTCCATTGCCATTCTTGTTTTTGGTGCACTCGGTATACTGCGCATCATTAAAACCACCCCTTCTACAGGACACTTTTCTGCTGAAGACACAAAACAGGTAATTGCAATTTCTCTGCCGTTAATTCCCCATGTCCTCTCATCTGCGGCGATAACCAGCATTGACCTTGTTTTTATCCGCAACTACCTTGGTGAAAATGCTGTAGGGATATACTCCATTGGCTATCAGTTTGGCATGGTGGTCATGCTGTTCTCTGACGCCTTCCTGAAAGCCTGGCAACCTTGGTTCTTCAAAACGATGAACAAAGAAACCCTACATAGCAAGATAGCAATCGTCAAAGGCATATGGAAGTTCTCTCTTATATTGGCTGTTAGCGCATTTGCCTGGGGTATTCTAGCCACATTGATGCTGCCATACGTTGCTAACATAAGATATGTTGATGCGATGTACTTGATTTTACCCATTTCCTTAAGCTACATTTTTTTTGGATGGTACCAGATAGTGTTTCCATTCTTGGTTTATGCCGGAAGAACATCTAGCATGGCATACATCACTCCTCTAGCTGCTTGTATCAATATTGGGCTAAACTACCTCCTTATCCCCAAGTATGGGTATTCTGGTGCAATAATAGCAACCGCTCTCGCCTACTTTTTTATGTTTTCCGTGACATTCTATGCTGCAAATAAATACGTTAAAATGCCTTGGATCGCAAAAAATCAACATATAGCATAAAGGCCGGCATTATGCATAACTCACTATTTATTTGCTATACTCCACTACATGCTATAATCGCAAGGAGAATCATTGAGGAAGAGAATATTACAAACTATTCTGTACTTTTCTTCTGTGCCACGGATAATAAAAAACACCGACACTATTATGATGTCATATCGAGCGGCTCAATCTACTCAAAATTTGAAGTCATAAAAAGATCCCCCATAAAGGACTTTCTTTTTCTACGAAAGTTCGTCAAATACGTCCAAGGAATTGGCTACAATTGTGCTACTACTATTTATACAGGAAATATAAAAATTATTTACTCTCGGTTAATTTTATACTTAATGAAAGCGACCAAATACATTACTTTTGACGACGGATCAGGAAACATCAGCGGTGGCGGGTACTTCTATACCAACGACACTATACTGAAATCACTGACATTTAAGCTGGCAGCCCCTCGCCTTCAATACAGCACACTGAGAAACAGCATGCTGAAGCATTATTCTATATTCAAACTTCCCAACGTATATAGCAATGCACACTATATAGCGATGCTTAAGCCCAAACTGGAATCTCGGGACAAGGATGCTCTGAGGGTTCTTCTTACCAGCCCTTTTAGCGAGGATGGAGAAATGAGCAAATATTACGAAAATAACCTGTATCGTAATATACTTGAAAAGTACAGGATTGATCAAATCTTACCACATCCCAGAGAAAAACAGAAAAAAATCACTAGCATTAATACAAAATACATAGATACTAATCTTGTTGCCGAAGACTACCTTAATAACTTGTCTAAGCAATATGCCATAACAGCTTTTGGACTGTATAGTACAGCCTTACTAACTTTAAATGAATGCAATGACATTAAAGTAGTCAATATTGACGCCCAGCTAAGAAAGCCAACAGACTGGCTAAAGCGCACCTTTTTTCAACTGGGGATCCCTACGGAATCTGCACCCTTAAGCCCCCCCCATGAAACCAACAATTAAGGCAGGCGGATCTCAATTCTTCACACTCCAAACCCTTACTACACCTAAAGCCCATGTACGCCACTGCAATCGCCAACTTGAGTAGAGCTTTCCAAACAAATCTTGGGATTATCATTGCCTCCCACTTCAACTATACTTGCCCTGAAGGCCCTTGAAACAACATTTGATCTCAGGACACACCTTAAGAAAAATACTTAATTATGAATAATGATCAACACATATACCAATCTGGAGAATACCTGGAAAACAACCCGGATTGGCATCAAAGCGATAGCCAGTGGAAAGCGAAACACATCGGTTCCATATTAAAAAACAATGGGTTATCTCCAAAAACCATCGCCGAGCTTGGCTGTGGCTCAGGAGCGATACTTCGTGCATTACAAAAACGTTTTCCCAGTGACGTGGGTTTCCTCGGTTACGACATATCTCCCCAAGCCATAGAACTGGCGAAAGTCCACGAAAATGACCGGATGTATTTTCATTGCCAGGACATCACTCACAACTTGCCAACGCAGCAGGACGTTTTGTTGCTTATTGATGTATTCGAGCATGTAGAGGACTACTTTGGCCTACTAAGGAAAATACGTAAAGCAGCAAAATACTGTGTATTTCATATTCCGATTGACATGTATGCATTAGCAGTGCTATTGAACTATCAAATGGTTGCAAGAGAAGCCTATGGACATTTGCATTATTTTTCGAAATCCACCGCATTGAAAAGCCTGGAAGAATGTGGATACAAGATCCTAGACTGGCGTTACACCAAGCCAGGATGGGAGTTACCACCAGAGGGAAAAGTCAATGCAACAAAAGCCCGCTTATTAAAATATCCCCGAATGCTGCTTTTCCGGATTTCTCCAGAATTGGCAGCCCGAACGTTAGGTGGCTGCTCCATACTGGTTTTGGCAAAACCTGAATAAAAGGCAGCCTTAGTAATTTACGCCTGGCATCTACGCACATTAGGGTAGCGATAACTTCGTTGACAAACACAGCGGAAGAAAGTCTGGGATAAAATCAACTCGGAGCATAGGCGCTGATTTGGGGGCGCTTACCAATAGACGGACATGGCTGCATGATTAAATCGGACAACTTTGTTGACAAACACCGAACCTGCTCAAACAGAATTAATAGAGGTGCCCTAAATTATGTTATCCATCAGCAATAGATTTAGAGCAGCGTCTTCATTCTACTTTTTTTTAGTATATTTATTTATCTATATATTATCACTGCTGTTTTTTTATGAAAATATATGGTGGAAACTAGAAGGCATAGCATACCTTGCCTGGCTATTTCACCCATTGGCACTCCTGCTTTTAGCATCCCTTCGCTGGGGCATAGGGAAGTTTACAGTATTTATTGTCCCCTTTCTTCTGATGTCGATCGCCTTCTACTGGTCCTCTATTTTTCTCCTAAATTCCTTTAGCACTTACGAAATAGCAGCATCTACTTATTATATTGGCCTGGCTGGCATAACTACGCCTGTGTTGATTTACTACCTACTGGACTATTTTTTCCCATCACCTCTTGCTAGAAACTTTGGGCCTCTCAGGAGGCGGCTATACGAGTTTGTCAGCGCTCATCAGCAGATAGTTTACCTTCTTACTCTCCTTTCTATTTTAATTTCAATCCTCTTTACACTTTTATTTTTCATTAAGGCTGGTGGAATACCACTTCTTGCCGACAATCCTGAGCAAGCCAGAGTTGAAGCAATGAAGGGCGCAGGGTTAATTCACCGGCTGTCCTATTTGCCATTGCAAATGGCAGCCATCCTCCTTGGCATAATTTTGGCTTTCCGAAACAATATAGCATCGGCAAATAAACGGATTATCTTTCTCGCCAGCCTCATGCTCTTCACCGTATTTCTCAATATGCTGACAGGCCCAAGAGCATCCCCATTGTGGGCTCTTATATACATGTACATTTCTTATGAACTATTCAAGCATCAGAACGTCCGAATTCGCCATGGAATTTCTATTGTAGTAGCCATACTGACTTTGGTAGCCATCATGGGGGGGGTTCGATATTCCGGGCTTGAAGAGGTAAATCTCGCTGATACCGTAGAGCGTTTTGTCAATCGAATATACATGAACCCTGTTAACACCGACAGAATTGTGCGAACCTTCGAGAACCAAACACTGGGCGGAAACAGTTTTTGGATAGATCTGGCGGTACTAAAGCCCGGATTTCAACCCGACCTAGGCACCATACTAAAAGAAAAAGTGGGTGCTGAATTTGATGGGGGAGGCATTACGGTACCATTGCCCGCCGAGGGATACCTTAACTATGGCATAACTGGTGTATGGATATACGCAGTTGTTTTTGCCTTTATGTTGAAACTTGCTGAGTATCTTGTATATTTTGTACCAAATATTTTACTCAAATCCATACTGTTAGTGATAACACCACTACAGCTAATGGGCGTAGTTACTATGGGAATTAGCGGTATTATTGTAAAAACAGTTATACCGAGCTTGGTAGTCGCTTCTGCACTATATATTTTATTACTTACGATGCTGACAATTAAGGCGTTGATACAAAAACGGGATTCATATGGAAAGCCAGCCTAAGGCACCCTTTCTAGCACAAATCGATAAAAAATTACTTCCAGGGTTCAAAGAGATCAGGAGGGGAACGGTTACTTTCCTCAACCCTTATTCTTATCTGGTTGCGAGAAAAAACCCCCAGTATCTTGACAGCATAGATTACATAGCGATTGATGGAAGTCTTCTCGCAAAATTTCTTACTCTTACGTTAAGGAAAGTCGATCGACTTAGCTTCGACTTTACCTCTATGGCAAACCAAATTTTCTCCTCCTTGGAAAATTCTGGTGGTAGTGTCTATTTTGTGGGATCTACCAACAGTAACATAAAAAAATTCATACAAAAGGTCGCCCATATGTACCCTGATTTAAGTATTGTTGGTTATCGCGATGGTTATTTTAGCAATCAAAATGAGATGGCATTGTGCATTGATGACATTATTCATAATAAAGCTGATGTTGTTATAGCAGGAATGGGAACAGGGCTACAAGAGCAATTTTTATCTCTCCTGAAAACGGAAGGATGGCCAGGCGCAGGATATACATGTGGCGGCTTCATTCATCAAATTGCCAATACTTCCAATGCGCAATATTACCCTGACTGGATAAATAACTATGGACTAAGGTGGGCTTATCGTATATATGATGAACCAAAGCTTATCAAGCGCTACTTGGTTGATTACGGAACATTCTTACCAGTATTTATATGGGATGCAATATATTACAAATTCAAATCTAGATAAAACACTTGTGGGCACCTCTATTAATTGGATTCTATTTTTTCCTCCCGGAGAACGTATAAATAGAGAATTGAGAATACGCTCATAGGAACCATATGAAACATCGCCCTATTAATTGTCGTTGAATCTACTGCCTCTATGTATCTATGGGTAAAGAAAAAAACGATGAATATAAATGCACCTCCTGATACTATCACAGATAGTGGCAACAGCATATCAGAACTCCACCCCCTACTCAGATATAACAATATAAATAGAAAAACGATTCCATAAAAATACAAATTCCAACTCAGGTATTGAAACGCATTCTTTATAATATATGGCCAAACCGCATGGTACTCTAGGGAAAATTTCATAAAACCGGGTATTTCAACTACATCCATATTGAGCCTTAGCATTCCAAATGATGGAATATCCACTGCCACCCCTCCCAATAGAAGTACCGCACCAACTAGTCCTAAAGCCGCTACAATTGAACGGATCCTATAACGAGCAGGAATAAGAATAAGCACTAATACTAAAAGCATCGTACCAACCCAAATAATTCCGGGAGATTTTGTTTGGATACAAGCAATAGATGAAACAACGAATAAAACGAATTGCATTGTAGACCTAGTACTTGCCCAATTGAGTAAAGCCATACCTGCCAAACAGTAATATGCAGCCATCCATAAATCAGCGTACCCTGCAAGAGCCGTATGAACATTCATAAATGGCATACTAAGCAGAAGGTAAACAAACAATAGAGACACATGTGGCTTCACCTGTAGCATCCTGGCCTGCCCGTAAAATGCAAAACCAATCGCAGCACTGGCGAAAAACCATGGGGCGTTTATATAGTTGTCCCGCCAAAAACCTAAACCCAAGGCAGACCAAAGCTGAATTATCGGCACCGTTGGCGGGTAGTCCCATGCCACCCAATTACCTAACGTATAAACAGTATTGAGTGAAGACTCCACACGCCAAGCCACAGGATCCACAAATGGGACTAATTCATTCAGTTCAAACCAGACTCTGGCTTTCGGCGCCCAATTCATCCAACCATCCCAGGGAAACAGGGGGCGCCAAATTACTTCTAAAAAAAGAGTACCGAAACGCACAAGCAGGACTGCGAGCAGAAACAGTACTACCAAACGCTGCCACCCTTCGCTGCTCCCACCAGTCTTACAGCAGTCCGCTAAATGGAAGTTGGCGCTTTGATCTTTTCGGAGGACAATAGCCCAAGCCAATGCAAGCGCAATAATAAGAAGCAAGACAAAAATGACGCTATAAAATGACAGCTCAAAGCCAAGCCATGCCAATAATCGAATTATTACTGTTACTAAAAACAGACCAATAAAGTACCCATAGCCCACTATTGCGGACCAGTGCGCCCCTTTCCAGATATGGTGCAGCCAGGCGGCGCCAACCAAAAGGGGTAAAAATATGGAAATGCCCAATCCAATCATAAACTTCGATCTTACAAAAAAGCCTTTCTTCCTGCCTGCCTGCCCCGTAGTCCTGCTTTCTCACTCTCGATTATCTTCAGAAGGCCCATATGTTATGGCTATCGGCCTGCACTTTCCAGAACAATCGTTCATCGCCTTGAGAACAGAAAATTTCTCAGCCCGCTAACAAGCCCCGCCGCCAACGATACCTTATTTCAGACTTGAAATGGTCTAATCGTCGTGTCCCGCGTGATCCTATTCCAAAAGAACATTATATGATCTATCGGGATTTGACATAACGAAACATGGGCGCAAAGCTTTCGCTAGCGGCTCGTCGATTTTGTGTGCATTATCATACCAGAAGCCAATTTATTTATCTTATATTTCAGTAGCTTGTAATTGTTTAGCAGACTCTGGGGCACCTCTACTAATTCTGTTTAAGCAGATTCGTGCATGAGGACAGCGAGAACAAGGCGAAGATCGCAGCAAATACCACAGGGCACCTTATCTTACGCAAGCGCAATTCACCTTGTAGCAGGCAATTTGCAACATGTTCAAAGCTTCCGCTCCCAGCTTACGCCCCTCACCTGCATCCCTGTAGGCGACGAAGTTATCGCTGCCCTCATGTGCGTAGATGCCAATCATCATGAATGAATAGAGGTGCCCTCTAATGAATACCATCTATAATGAAGGTGTCGCCAAACCTATCATGATCCAGATGACGCACCGAGAACTCTCCTTTTGCTCCCCATTTTAAAATTCCGGAATCTTGGTCAAAATGGGGAAGAGCGGTCGGTTGAAGCATTATTACGTAGTCACCCGGCTTGAAATATTTCGACAACCAAGACGATGAAGTATACTTTCCATAGTTGTAAACATTGTGAGGCAACAAGTAATACATTAATTTTACGCGCCAATAACTTCTGTGTGCCTCACTGAATATAAAGATACGCGCCGGTTCTTTTGGTAGCACCTTTTCACGAAGCTTTTTTGCATAAACGTAGATATCCACGTCTGATGCCGCCAAATGCTGTTCATGGTGGCTCTTTCCCGCAAACAAATACTTGGTATCTTCCAACTGCCGCCACAAATCCACCTGCCATTTTCCATCCAGCACCAACCAGGCGATCATGAACATGATGACAATGGCTTTGAAGTCCCAGATTTGGCGGGTTATTGCGAAGGCAATGGTTAGTGGATTCCGGCCTGCGCCGGAATGACGGGTATCAGCGGAATGCTGAGCCGCTGATGCCTGTCGGACAGAGCGGCTTGCTTCTTCGACTTCCAGTTCAAACTTCACTTCAGACGCACGATAGAAAAACAGCCACAGGGTATAGAGCAGGATGGCCAGTCCGCACCAGGCAGCAGCTGCGACGACGGGTGACACCAACGCATTCTTGGGCATGCCTCTTATGGCATTGATGGATTTCTGGGTCCAGCCTTCGAAGGCATTCCATTCTGTCCATACGGTCAGCAGCAAGGATTTGACGGTCCACGGGCTAAAGGTGATCTGTTCGATGGTGACAGGTTGATTGCGCAGATCGCCAGACACACTGATACCCATCTCGGTAACGGGGCCTTTCCACTCCTCCTCGTTACTCATGTTGTAGGCAGACAGGTAATCACCGTTCCAGTGCAGTTTGGCAAACAGGGTTTCTTTGTTATGGGTCACGGTGCGCCAGTACAGGACCACCGTAGCGCCTGGCGTTCGTCCTGTTATCTTGTACTCGACAATGGGGTATTTCGTGGCATTGAACAGTGCTTTCCTGGACGAGATAACGGCAGATTTCGCTTCATCCAGCGCTTTCAGCTTCAGTGCACTGCCTTCATGACCTCCTTTGCCGATGGCAATATAGAAGTCTTTTCCTGTCAGGACGATGGGCTTTGTCTTGGCGCCTGCCACCAATTGAGGGTAATGCCAGGCCAGAAACCCTGCAACCAGGATGAACCCGCTGATGAGCATGAACACAATGGCCGCAAGCAGCGCACGCAGAAAGCCCCGGTTGCTGTTACTTGGTCTGAATTTTTCGATCGCGGACATGCTGCTGGAAAAAAGGCACTTCCCTGTTTGGGTTGAGGCTATTATAGCCGATCGGGAATCATGGCCGGGCGATGTTTCCCCCATTGCTGTATCTATTGCGATAAAAGCAGAGGGAGGGGTCAGCCGGAGGGGATCAGAATATTCCTACAAGCTGATCGGAAGAATACGCTACCCTGAACATGGGCTGGTGCGTAGCATATACCCATCGCCACAGACCGTTGCTCATTATGAGCTGGCAAGCAAGGAAGTTTGCAGGATATGGATTTCTCTGGTCTGCTCGCGAGTGAAAAGCCCTGGCCAGAAGGAAGCTGGCCGGGGCTATTCTTTGCGCTGTGCCTTGCATGCAACATTGATGTGCCAGATTAAGGGCACCTCTATTAATTCATGATTGGCATCTACGCACATGAGGGCAGCGATAACTTCGTCGCCTACAGGGATGTAGGTGAGGGGCGTAAGCTGGGAGCGGAAGCTTTGAAAATCTTGCAAATAGCCTGCTACAAGGTGAATTGCGCTTGCGCAAGAGAAGGTGCCCTGGGGCATTTGCTGCGATCTTCGCCTTGTTCTCACTGCCCTCATGCACGAATCTGCTCAAACAGAATGAATAGAGGCGCCCTTAAGTCGAAACTAATACATCCGCTGCCATTATTGATGCGCTACCGGACGGAGTTCGTAAATTCGTCCGTATTTTGCCGCCGACTCCAAATTTCCTTGACGAATAGCGCCCCTTAATATCATCCAGTTTATAGGCATCCTCAACACTGAGATAAGGCGACCAACCAGTATCGTCTTCTAGTAATTCAACTTCCACTTCAGCCACATACCGGCCTTCATGTACATACTTGATTTTCTTTCGCTGTTTCACCGCTACCGCCTACTCGTGAAAGACTTATCCCATCGCTCCGGATCAGGCCGATAGGCGGTAATTAGAACCGCTGGCTTATCATGTCCTTTTGGGATACCCCGCACCGCTCAAGCCCAGCGAAGCTGGCAGTTTAAGCGGTCGGCTGGATGGCCTTTATAGGCCAATTTTCTTCAACCGTAAACGACTGCCCAAGAGTCTTAAAGTGGCTAAATTCCTGCTTTCGTAGCTTACCTCGAATTTCTTCAAATGATCTGATAACCTCTTCTGCATATAGCCTCTCTCCACAATGGAGGCATACCTCGGCGGTGACTTTCATAGAGACCGTATTACCACCGCCTCTTAGCAGTTTCTCTACTTGCTTATCCTCTAACTCACCACTACAAACAGGACATTTATTAAATGGTTTCATTTTTTCACCCTTATTTTCCAATCAATCCAACGATCTGGGTCTGGCCGATAAACAGTGATGAAAACTGCCCATAAGCTTTCTGGATTATAGGCCCAAACACTATGAATGGGTTCACCCGAGAAATTTCTACCCAGAATCAAACAACTTGGATATGGTTTATCATTTAGATAATCCTCAATGATTTCACCTTGAATTACTGACGAGTATATTTCCTCATATGTCAGGCTATCGTCAAATGCCTCTTCATCAGCATGGTCAGTAATTCTTACCCGACTATTCCGAATTGAATTGATAATTTGTTCTATGTCCATACCTATGCTTCTTCTAGCCTAACACAGTGGCGAGGCTGTATGATATGACTTCCCTCTCCCCGGGAAAGAGGGAAACCGGATGGAAGATCAGGTTTCCTTGCGCATCTGTTCTTCGACTTTCTTGTTGCGGGCCTCGATCTCGGCCTGGGTGCGGGCTTCCCAGATTTCCCGCCGCTCTTCCACCCGTTTTTCCCAGACACCGGGTTTTTCAGGAATGATTTTCTCGCCAAACAGCGCCTGGCGCATGAGTTTGTAGCCAAACTGCAGCAGGGCAACATCGTCCTTTTCGATCTGCTCGTAGGTCTCTTCGGAAATATCGTAGCTGGCGCGGAACTTGTCGCTGAGCACGAAGCGGCGGAACATGTCGGTGTTGTAGGAGGCCATGAAGAACAGTTGCAGGCTCATTTCATTGGGCTTGCCCACGCCAGGGCCTGCTGATTTTTTCTTCAGGATCAGTTCGTACCATTCCTTGTTGTAGAAATCGAATTCATCGCAGCCCTGCTCTTTGCGGTACTCCTCTACCGTCAGCTCGCGGTCTTCCTCGTGGCCCTTGCAGTGCGCCTCGACCACCAGGGAATACTGGATTTGCGGCTCACTGGAATCTTTTTCGCGGATGTTCAGCACCGCCAGGGGATAGTAGCGGCATACTGTAGGACGGTCTTCATAGACGGTGCAGCCCGTTTCTTCATCCAGAAATGGACAGACGCCATCGTCATGGACTTTCATCTTCAGGCCAGGCACCTGATCCTGATCCATGGGATAGGGCACGGTGTATTTGCCGAGGAATTCTTCGGATGTCATGCCGAAGTGCTGCTTGAGGCGCAGGACATCGTAAGGCACAAGCGTGATATCCGAGCGCTTGCAACAGGCGTTGAAGCAGGAAATACCCTTGTAGCAACTGAACTGCAGCCTGCTGTCTTCCGACAACACTTTTGGCAAGGCGGGACTCTTGAAGGGAATATCGAATTTTTCGTCACTCATATTGAAAACCTCAGTGCAGCCGAAGGCTGCAAACCATCAAATCAATCATTCTGTTTGAGCAGATTCGTGCATGAGGGCGGCGATGCCAATCATGAATTAATAGAGGTGCCCAATAGCCACAGGGTATTTCAACCCTGCTCTTCCTGGCGTCAAATTACCAGAGGGCATTCATTTGATCGTCAAAGTATCTCAGAAAATAAAATCCGGGCGCCTCGCGACGCCCGGATTCCCGTCTTCAGACTGCCAAGTAAGGCTTACTTGAACAACTTGGACTTGTCCACCAGATCTTTGTGGGCGCGCTTGAAGCAGGTCCACTTCTTGGTTTCCTTGTCGTAAACGGAATTTACGAAGCACTTCCAGTTTTCTTCATCAACGAAGTTCTTGTCCATGCGATAGTAGAAACCCGGGTAACGGCTCTCTTCACGGAACTGGATGTGTTTCATATGCGCTTCCGCTGTGAGGATGCGATGGTAGTTTTCCCATGCACGCAGGAGCTCATGGAGATCCTTGGCACGCATCTTCAGGGAGTCTTCCTTCAGCATTTCCAGCTTCTGCTCCGCCAGGTCGAGCATGTGCTCGTTGGTGGTGTAGTAGGTGGCGACACCGGCTACATACTCATCCATGATCTTCTGCAGACGGAACTGCAGCATGCGGGGAGTGATGTAGTTGGGGTTGACATCGATGGCGGTGGTGTAGTCCTTGTGCTCAAGGAAGTTGCGCACGGGACGATAGATCTCTTCCACCAGCTCGTCAACAGAGGTGTCCAGCTCGGGAACCCAGTCCTTGTTGTCCATGACGAACTTGACCATGGACTTGGCACACATACGACCTTCGGCATGAGAGCCGGAAGAGAATTTGTGGCCGGAAGCACCAACACCGTCACCAGCAGTAAACAGGCCTTGTACCGTGGTCATGCTACGGTAGCCCCAGTTCCAGCCGGAAGGCAGATGCTCGGGAATGCCCTCGCCCAGCGCTTCTTCAGTTGGCGCGCCAACATCTTCAGGACCGGATACCCAGATGCCGCAGCAGCCGGAGTGTGAACCCAGCAGGTACGGCTCGGTAGGCATCAGCTCGGAGTTCTTCTTCTCTGGCTCGATGTTCTCACCCGCCCAGATACCGCATTGACCGATACACATGTCGAGGAAGTCTTCCCAGGCTTCTGCTTCCAGATGCTTGACTTCGCGGGGAGAGAGGGTCTCGCGCAGGTTTGCCAGTGCAGTAACGGTATCCATCCAGATCGGGCCGCGACCTTCCTTCATCTCCTTGAGCATCAGGTGGTTACGCAGGCAGGATGCAGGTACGGCGGCATGGCCATAGGGAGGATAGTCATCCAGCATTTCCTTGTTGCGTACCATATACACTTCGCCAATACCATTGGTGGCCTGTGACTTGAACAACAGGAACCAGGCACCCACAGGGCCGTAACCGTCTTTGAAACGGGTAGGCACGAAGCGGTTTTCCATCAGCGTCAGCTCGGCACCAGCCTCGGCAGCCATGGAGTAGGTGGAACCGGCATTCCATACAGGATACCAGGCGCGTCCCTGGCCTTCACCAACAGAGCGGGGACGGAAGATATTTACGCAACCACCCGCTACCAGCAGGCAGGCCTTGAACTTGTAAACAACAACCTTGTCGTCGCGGGTGGAGAAACCGACAGCACCGGCGATGCGATTTTTGTCTTTCTTGTCGTTGACCAGCTTGACGATGAAGATACGCTCCTGGATGTTATTCACGCCCAGTGCTTTCTTCGCAGCTTCCGCCACGATCCACTTGTAGGATTCACCGTTGATCATGATCTGCCACTTGCCGGAACGCACGGGAGTGCCGCCGTCTTTCAGGGAAGTCATGCCTTTGGCGCCGTCGAAACGCTCACCGTTCTCATCTTTCTTCCAAATGGGCAGGCCCCACTCTTCAAACAGATGAACGGATTCGTCAACGGAGCGACCCAGGTCATAGGTCAGGTCGTCACGGGTGATGCCCATGAGATCATTGGAGACCATGCGGGCATAGTCTGCGGGATCCTGCTCGGGGCCAATGTAGGTGTTGATTGCAGACAGACCCTGGGCAACGGCACCGGAACGATCCATGGCGGCCTTGTCTACCAGTTTCACGGAGATATCGACGCCTTCCTTCTTGGCAGCCTCGATCCAGGGGCCAATTTCATAAGCGGTACCGCAAGCAGCCATACCACCGCCGATGATGAGGATATCCACCTCTTCTTCGACTACATCGGGATTACCGAATTCAGCCATTTTATTTACCTCTATCTTTTATCTAAAGATTAAATTCTAATGATCAGAACTATGGATTACTTGCAGATCAGCTCGCTGGGATCACCAGCACGGTAGCCGTTTTGCTCGTTGTGGTTGAAGAAGGTGGAATCGCCAATCTTGGCAATATCAGCTTCTGGCTTGTTGCCATACGGATCAATAGAACCTTCCGGAGTGGTACGGATGGGAAACTTGAAGCGCTTCAGGGTGCCATTGCGGAACTTGATGGTCCACATAATGGAATCCGTACCGCGCAGAGGCTGCACAGAAGCACCCAGAGGCACGATATCGGCGTAGGGACGCGCTTCGATAGCGTTCTGCGGGCAGATCTTGATGCAGGAATAACATTCCCAGCACTGATCAGGCTCCTGGTTGAAGGCCTTCATCGCATGTCCGGTTTCAGAACCGTCCATATCGAGTTTCATGAGGTCATGCGGGCAGATGTACATGCAAGCGGTCTTGTCCTGACCCTTGCAGCCATCGCACTTATCGGTACGCACAAATGTAGGCATCGATAGTTCTCCTTAAAGTTTACACTGCAGTGAATATTCACCGCCGAAGCGGTCTTCTTTTCAATCGGATCAAGCAAAACCCCAAGCCTTGCCCGCTCCAAAAAATCTCTCGTTACCCTCTTGCGGAAGCACTCGATAGCAGTAAATATACCACAGCACAAATTCATCCAGGGCAATACAGGGACGGTAAAAATAGTTTCTTGGCGGCAAAAACGCCAAACAATTTTACCGCTAGCAGGCATAAACAGGCTTTATCTGTAATATTGATAGACTTTGTAAATCAAGCCATTAGATTCAATAACAGGCATACTTGTCCCATCATGCATCCAACCGGAACTGACCCACATCAACTCCCATGAACAAGCCAGCAGACGCATTATTACTCATCGCCCCCGGCTGCCCCCACTGCCAGTCGGTTCTCCACAGTCTTTCAGCGCTGGTGAAAAACGGGAACATCGGCCGTTTGGAAACAGTCAACATCGCCGTCCATCCTGAAGCCGCCCAAGAGGCCAACACCCGTACCGTGCCATGGATGCGCATCGGAAACTATGAACTAAGTGGCAATTATTCCCCTGGCGAACTGAAGGACTGGGCAGAAAAGGCAGCCTCCGGCGTTGCTTCTGCCGACTATATCCGCGAGCTGCTGGAACAGCAGAAGCTTAATCTGGCCATACGCCATTTGCATGATCACCCGGAACAACTATCGCAGGTACTGAAACTCATGCTCGAAGAAAACGCCTCACTCAGCGTAAAATTCGGCATTGGCGCGATCTTTGAAGAACTTGCAGGCTCCGAACGGCTGCAAGACCTCGCACCGCAACTGGGCGCGCTGACCCTTGACAAAAAAGCCAGCATTCGCGCAGATGCCGCCTATTACCTGGGATTGAGCCACTCCCCCCTGGCCAGGGAGTGGCTCACTCCCCTGCTGCAGGACCCGCAGCAAGATGTCCGCGAAATTGCGGCTGAATCACTGGATATGCTGGAGACCCAAACATGAACAGCGCCCGAAACTACCTGCTCATCGGCGCCCTGGCGGGCTTTCTTGCCGTTGCCCTGGGGGCCTTCGGCGCCCATGGCCTGAAAAACATGATCTCGCCGACCATGCTGGATGTATTCAACAAGGGCGTGCATTACCAAAGCATCCACGCGCTGGCTTTGCTGGCTACCGGGCTACTGCTGCGGGAACAACCCCTCCCCAGCCTGCGTTGGGCGGGACGCTTTTTCACCCTTGGCATCCTCCTGTTTTGCGGCAGCCTGTATCTGCTGGCGACTACAACCAACCGATCCCTGGGCATGATCACCCCCCTGGGCGGCCTGTCTTTTCTCGCAGGATGGCTGCTCCTCGCCATCGGCAGCTGGAGTGCAGGAAAACCCCCATGACACACCGGTTGTTGATCGTGGAAGACGACAGCTCCCTGAGCCAGATGCTTACCCTGCATTTTGAAGACCAGGGCATGGAAGTGCAGGTTGCACACAGCTGCAACAGCGCCCTGGCGCAGGCAGAAAATTTCCAGCCAGGCCTGATCCTGCTGGATCAACAATTGCCCGACGGCCTGGGGAACGAGCTTATCACCGGACTGCTGGCGCTCAGCCCGTTATCGCGCATCATCATGATGACCGGTGTGCACGACCTGGAACTTGCTATCCAGACCATCCAGAATGGCGCCGCCGACTTCATCCACAAGCCGGTGAAAACCCGCGTTTTACAGGCTGCCGTAGACAAGGCGCTTGCCTACTCTCCAGCAGTTGCAACAGAACAGGGGCAGGCCACACCCCAGATTCGGGAACTGATCGGGCGTAGTGATGCAATGCTGGAAGTGAGCAAGCAAATCGCTCTGTCGGCGCAAAGCAATGCCACGGTGCTCATCACCGGCGAATCCGGCACGGGCAAGGAAATTGTGGCGCGCCTTATTCACCAATACAGCAAGCGCAGCGGCGAGTTTGTCGCCATCAACTGCGCCGCCATCGTCGATACCCTGCTGGAAAGCGAACTGTTCGGCCATGAAAAAGGTGCTTTCACCGGCGCTACCAACAGCAAGCCCGGACGGTTTCAGCAAGCCGAGGATGGCACCCTGTTTCTGGACGAAATCGGCGAACTGGCGCAGCAGCTGCAAGCCAAACTGCTGCGTGCGCTGCAGGAGCAAATGGTGGCGCCGGTGGGCGGCAAAAGCACCGTCCCGGTAAACGCCCGCATTATCGCCGCCACGCACCGCGATCTGTTTCAGGCCGCAAAAGACGGCCTGTTCCGGGAAGACCTGGCCTACCGGCTGGATGTCATCCACATCCATCTGCCGCCACTACGCGAGCGCAGGGATGACATTCCCCTGCTGGTGGAAGCCCTGCTGACGCGGGCAGCGCAAAAAATGGAGCGTCCGGCATCCCCCATTGCCCCCCAGGCGCTGGATCTTCTTCTGCGTCATGACTGGCCGGGGAATGTGCGCGAGCTGGAAAATATCCTCACCCAGGCGCTGGTACAGGCCCGGGAAGGCATCATCAGCGCCGATCTGATCCGGTTTCATCCCTCCAGGAACAGCCGCACCCAGGATCCGATTACTCCAGACAACAATACCCTGCCCACCCTGGAAGAGATAGAAGCGCAGCATATCCAGAAAGTGCTGTGGCACACCGGAGGACACAAGGGCAACAGTTGTCAGATACTGGGCATTTCCCGCCCTGCCCTGGATCGGAAGATCAAAAAATACCGCCTCCGGCTCGATGACAAGTGAAATCCGCT
>JALWMK010000032.1 GCA_027083925.1 Sedimenticola sp.
GGTCGCCGAGCGTTTGCGCTCCAGGCCAAACACGGGTTTGCCGCTCAAGGTGGTTACTTTCCGCTGCTGGAGCTGCCGATCCCACTCCAGCAGAAAATGTCCCTGATGCCAGCCATAAAGCGGATTGACCAGACGCTTGTGGGTGTCTTCAACAAAGTAGATGCCCTCTTCCCCCATGCGTGGGGTCTGCATATGGGAAACCTGCACTTTCAAATCCCCCCGGCTGCCACCGACGAAGGAGAGTTCCAGCTGTGGCTGGTCATATTCCCCTTTTACCAGATCCAGAACCTCGAAAGTAACCACAGTACGCAACATGCGGCTCCCAGGAGCACCGACGACCCGAGTGCCGACGACCCGGCCTTCAAAGATCAACTCGGCATCGGCGGTCATCTCCGCCATGTCCGTCTGCATCAGGGTGGAAGCTGTCGCCAGCAAGGGAAACAGCATCAGAAAAAGGCTGCTGGCAAAGAGTAGGCGCCATCCATTCATCACAATAGTCTCCAATTCACTTCGGGCCGACGCACCAAATGGCACGCCAGCCCTGTCCTGTTTGAAAATTTCTTATTTATCGTGTGACATATCCAGCATCAATCGGTTCAACCGATGCACGAATCCGGCGGGATCCTCCAGCTGTCCGCCTTCTGCCAGCAGCGCCTGATCATACAACAACTGCGTCAGTTCGCCATAGCGGGTTTGGTCTTTCTCCTGCTCCAGCCGCGCAACCAGCGGATGCTCTACATTGAGTTCCATGATCGGCGTGGGCATGGGCGCATCCTGTCCCAGCTGCTTGAGCACCCGTGCCAGATTCTGGCTCATGTCATAATCATCCACTACCAGGCAGGCGGGGGAATCGACCAGGCGGCTGGAGACCCGCACCTCCTTGACCTTTTCTCCCAGGGCCTCCTTGATGCCTTCCAGCAGGGTCTTGTGTTCCTCCTGGGCTTTCTCCTGTTGTTCCTTGTCCTCTTCGCCTTCCAGTTCACCCAGATCCAATTGTCCCTTGGTCACGGACTGAAGGGATTTTTCCTTGTATTCCGTAAGGTGGGACATGAGCCATTCATCCACACGGTCGGTCAGCAACAACACTTCAATGCCCTTTTTCTTGAAAATTTCCAGATGAGGGCTGTTGCGGGCCGCAATCAGGGAGTCTGCCGTAATGTAGTAGATTTTCTCCTGCTTCTCCGCCATGCGCTCCAGGTAGTCATCCAGGGAAACCACTTGTGCATCCCCTTCTGATTTGGTGCTGGCGAAGCGGAACAGCCCGGCCAGGCGTTCCTTGTTGGCAAAATCTTCCGCCGGCCCTTCCTTTAGCACCTTGCCGAATTCATCCCAGAATTTCTGGTACTTCTCGCCATCGTTCTTCGCCATTTTCTCCAGCAAACCGAGAATGCGCTTTACGTTGGCGCTGCGAATGGTGTCAATCTTGCGATTGTGCTGCAGAAGCTCACGGGAGACGTTCAGGGGCAGGTCGTCCGAATCCACCACGCCCTTTACAAAACGCAGGTAGTGCGGCATCAGTTTGTCCGCCTCATCCATGATAAACACCCGCCGTACATAGAGTTTTATGCCATGCTTTTGCTCACTGTCCCACAGATCGAAAGGCGCGCGGGAAGGGATAAAGAGCAAGGACGTATATTCACTGGTTCCCTCGACGCGGTTATGCACCCAATCCAGAGGATCTTCAAAATCATGAGAAATGGATTTGTAGAAGTCCTTGTACTCGTCGTCCGTGATTTCCGACTTGCTGCGCATCCACAGCGCAATGCCTTTGTTCACCTGCTCCCATTCAATTTCCCCGGGCTGGTCTTTCTTTTCGTCCTCTTCTTCGGCAGGTGGCGCTTCCTTGGGCATTTCAATGGGAATGGCCAGATGATCAGAAAACTTGTTGATGATCTGCCGCAGACGCCAGTTGTCCAGGAATTCCTTTTCGTCCTCACGCAGATGCAGGGTGATTTCCGTACCGCGGCCAGATTTCTCCACAGTTTCTATGCTGTAACTGCCTTCTCCCGTGGATTCCCAGCGCACACCATGCTCTGGCTCCATGCCTGCCCGCCGGGTGGTGAGCGTCACCTTGTCGGCAACGATGAAAGCCGAATAGAAGCCCACGCCAAACTGGCCAATGAGCTGGCTGTCCGTAGTCTCGTCCCCGCTGAGATTCTCCAGGAATTTCTTGGTGCCGGAACTGGCGATGGTGCCAATGGTTTCCATGACTTCCTGTCGATTCATGCCAATACCATTGTCAGATACCGTCAGGGTACCGGCATCCTGGTCTGCCCACACCCGAATCTTCAGGTCAGGATCCCCTTCGTACAGCGCATCGTCCGACAAAGCCTCAAAGCGCAGCTTTTCCGCCGCATCAGAAGCATTGGAAATCAGTTCACGCAGGAAGATCTCCTTGTTGCTGTAGAGCGAGCGAATGACCAGGTTCAGCACCTGGCTCACCTCCGCCTGAAATTCCATGGTTTCTTTATGTGCATCGATTGTCATGTATATTTTCTCCCGAAATACTGACTGGTTTGCAATTGGCTGTACATTTGGTTTCCCGACCACATTTTCAAGAGCCAAAAGAAAATTATCAACCCGAATGGTTTCCTCCCATTTTACAGGCCCCAGTGTTGTCTGGCGACAGGGACAGGACTGCTTTCCGTATATCCGGCCTGTTTGCGTTGCAGTTTTTTGCGTGACCGGCGTTTACCGTGCGCATCTCAACACACTGCATGAAAAACATTCTTTGTCAGATCCAATCCAATTGTCGTAATCTTGCTTCATGGTCTTCTCCCATGCTCGTGATCGTTGGTAACACCTCTATCATGGCGCAATGCGATACCGATTTGCAGGATTGGGAGGAGATCATTTCATCGGCAGCGAGAAATGTCGTATGTGAATTATGTGTAATACCGTTAGAATATGCTGATAAAGTGGAACTTGAGGAACGACCGTGAAAGAAAAACAGGTAGATGTGGCCATTATCGGTTCCGGCACCGCCGGACTAAACGCCATGGGGCGCGTCAGGCGCGCGGAAAAAAGTTTTGTTCTCATCAATGGTGGCAAGCCGGGAACCACCTGCGCCCGGGTGGGCTGCATGCCTTCCAAGGTCATCATACAGGTGGCGGAAGATATCCACCGCAAGACCCTGTTCGGGCGCATGGGCATAGAAGGCTGCGAGGACATGCGCGTAAACATTCCCGAAGCGTTGGAATACATGCGTGATCTGCGCGACACCTTCGTGGATCGCGTGTTATCCAACAGCACCGACCACCTGGACGAGAATACCTTCATTCAGCAATACGCACACTTCGTCGAACCCGGGCTGATCGAGCTGGAAGACGGCCAACGCATCCGTGCAGACAGCTGCGTTATTGCCACCGGCTCCACGCCCATCGTCCCCAAGGACTGGCAAGCCTTTGGCGACCGCATTGTTACCACCGATGAATTCTTCGAGCTGAAAGACCTTCCCCCTTCCATGGCGGTGATCGGCCTGGGCGCCATCGGCCTGGAACTGGGCCAGGCCATTTCCCGCCTGGGCGTGGAAACCACGGGTATCGACCTGGCGGAACACATCGGCGGCATCAGCGACCCGGAAGTAAACAAGGCGGCAATCGAGGTGATATCCAAAGAATTTCCCCTCTGGCTCGGCCATGGCGCAGAAATCACCGAAGAGGCTGATGGCCGCCTGCGAATCACCGCCGGGGAGCAAAGCGTGGTGGTAGACAAGGTGCTGGCGAGTCTCGGCCGCCGCCCCAACCTGGACAGGCTAGGCCTGGAGAACCTGGGAATCGAGCTGGACGAACGCGGCATTCCCGCATATCACCCCAACACCATGCAAATTGGCGACCACCCCCTGTTTCTTGCCGGCGACATTAACGCAGACCGCCCCATACTCCACGAGGCCGGAGACGAAGGGAAAATTGCCGGTTATAACGCCGCACACGATACAACCAGGACTTTCAAACGAAAAACCCCTCTGGCCATCGTATTCAGCGATCCCAATATCGTCAGCGTAGGCACCAGATTTGCCGATCTGGAACTGGATACCTTCAAAACCGGCGAGATAAAAATCGCCCCGGTGGGCCGGGCATTAATCATGGGGAGAAACCGTGGGGTCATCCGGGTCTATGCCGACACGAAGAGCGGCAAGATCCTGGGTGCAGAAATGATTACACCACGTGGCGAGCACCTTGCGCATTTGCTGGCCTGGTGCATCGAAAAGGAAATGACCGTCGGAGAACTGATCCAGATGCCCTACTACCATCCAGTCATGGAAGAAGCACTGCAAGCTGCCCTGACCGCTCTCTACCACCAGGTGGAAGCCAAAAACCCGGGGCCCATTGCAGAGCTGCGCGCACTCGACGAATAAAACCCAAAGCAACCCATCAGACCATCAACCCGTATTGGCAAGCACTGTAACGCAGGGCCGGCACGTTCGGGCTGAACATCGCCTAAATAAACATCTCATTGATTTACATGGAGTTACAGAATGCCATATTTTACCTATGAAGTGGTGAGCCACCCGGAATCCGGGGCAAAACTACTCACTCCTATCGAAACCTACCCCAAGTATCGTGATGCAAAAATGCGGGTGAAAGAAGAAAGGGACAAGCATCCGGAACGCGACCCCCAGGAGTTCCGGCTGGTATTCGCAAAGAATACAGTAGAAGCAGAAAAACTGTTGAGCATCCCCCGTGACGAGCGGGTCATTGGCGATATCTGATCAACCGGACATTCGCATGGGGGCAGGCCACTACAGGCTTGCCAACCACATGCGAAAGCGCAGACCCAGCTCCGTGGTGTAACCCACCGCCACATGACGGATCTGCCCCTGCGCATCCACAATGAAACTGCTGGGCACCCCACGGATTCCCCAGTCTGCTCCTATCATCCCGCTCTCATCCATCAGCACCGGGAAACTCAGGCCATTGTCCGCCAGATGCTTTTTTATCTCCACCGCTTCCCCCGAACCTGTGGCTATGGTCAGCACCTGGTAATCCTCCGACAGATTGTCGATGCTCCCCTCCTCCAGACGGCAAACCGGGCACCAGGTAGCCCAGAAATGCACCAGCACCGGCTCCCCCCGGTAGTCTTCCAGGCGTTTTGTTTCGCCCGTGAGCATCATGCCCTGCAGTTTTGGCGCAGGACCGACCGGAAGATCCCGCGTCTGCCAAAGATGCACGACAAAGACCACCACGAACACCAGCAGGATATCAATTGTCCAGCGTCGCCAACGCGGCGCAGGTGATTTATCCTTGGTGCTGTTCTGGCGAGTCACAAGCTTTCCTGTATGTTATTTTCCACCAGCATTCTACTGCCGTTTTACAATACACGCAGTACGCTGCCTGCATGTATCCAGAGCATCCAGGAACAAACCTTGGAGAACTGGGAACTGGTCGCCGTCGATGACCATTCCAGTGACGGCTCCCGGGAATGGTTGCAGCAGCACGCACAACGGGATGCGCGCATTCACCTCGTCAGCAACCCCGGCAAGGGACTGGTATCTGCGCTCAACCACGGCCTGCAACATTGCAGCAGCGAACTGGTAACGCGCATGGACGCCGACGACATCATGCATCCCCGGCGGCTGGAAATGCAGCTGGCGCATCTCCAGGCCAATCCCGCACTTACGCTTTCTGCAACCCGGGTCCGGCTATTTCCTGAAAAACTGATCCAGGCGGGATACCGGGAATACATGCGCTGGCAGAATCTGTGCTGCTCCGGTGCGGATATAGCCAACCAGATCTACATCGAATCACCTTTCGCCCACCCCACGGTCTGCTTCCGCAAGACGGCGATTGAAACCATCGGCGGCTATCGGGACGGCATGTTTCCTGAAGACTATGACCTGTGGTTGCGGCTTTTTCATTCCGGTCATGCCATGGAAAAGATCGAACAGGTGCTGCTGGACTGGCGGGAAAGCCCCGGTCGGCTCTCTCGCACCGATCCCCGCTGCAGCCGTGAATCCTTCGACCAGCTGAAGGCGGAATATCTGGCAAAAGATCCCCGCTTCCTGAAACACAGGGGCAATTTCGTCATCTGGGGTGCGGGGCGAAAAACCCGCCGACGCTGCCGCCACCTGCTGGATCAGGGCTTTCAGCCCAGGGCCTGGATAGACATCGATCCGGCCAAGATCGGCAACCAGCTGCAAGGCATTCCCGTGGTGGATATGCAGTGGCTGAGGCAAAACCCCGCTTCTTTCGTCCTCATCTATGTAGCCAACCACGGCGCCAGGGAGGAAATTGCCGCAGCGCTGACTACTGCCGGGTTTTCCTGGGGGAAGGATTTTCTGCCCGTAGGCTAGCCTGGATCCCCGTCTAAATGCCTGATAGCTTTCTGCCGCAGCCGCTGAAGGTCTTTTTTCTCCGGAGCACGCTCCAAGGCCCGGTCGATCCACTCCAGTGCCGCGGCTG
>JALWMK010000033.1 GCA_027083925.1 Sedimenticola sp.
CCAAGGCAACCATGGAAAGCGAGAAAGAAGAAGAGGAAGCCGCAGCCGAGCCGCCCAAGCAGGAAGTTTTGCTCGGGGAAATACGCGACCTGCTGAAAAACAAGGGCTGATTGCCTTGGTACCTGAATCCACGGATTCAGGTTGGCATATATAGAGGTGCCCTATAGGGGGTCCTCGTGCATGTCAGAGTGGCTTATCCGTATATGGACGGTGGATGGAGAAGGCGCTATTCTTCTGCTTCCTCGTCACTCAGTCCCTGTGGCGGCACCAGGCCATATTCGTTGATCATGCGCCGCAGCCGGGGGCGGGATACGCCGAGCACTTCGCAGGCTCTTCCCCTGTGCCAGTTGTTGGCTTCCAAAATTCTGCTGATGTGCTCTTTTTCTACTTCTTTCAGGCTGCGGTCGGTAACGGGCTTCTCCATTGCGGGCTGCGGGCTGCCGTTGCTCTTGCAGAGGATCTGTTCCGGCAGCAGTTCCCGGGTGAAGGTGTCGCTATGGGAAAGCGCCACACCTTTCATCAGCACATTTTCCAGTTCGCGGATATTGCCGGGCCACTGATAGGCTTCCATGCAACTGAGCACGTCTTTTGAGATGTGGGTGACATTGCTCTGCAGCTCCTGGTTGATACGCCCGAGGAGGGTTTGTATCAAATCCATCAGATCTTCCTTACGTTCCCGCAGCGGGGGCAGGTGGATGTTGATGACCTGCAGGCGGTAATACAGGTCTTCGCGAAAACTGCCTTCCTGCGTCTTCTGGGCAAGATCAACATTGGTTGCAGTAATGACCCGTGCATCAGAGTGCTGAGCCTGCTTTGCCCCCAGAGGGGTGTATTCCTTGTACTGCAGTACCCGTAACAGCTTGGCCTGCATGGCGGGGGAAAGCTCACCTATTTCATCGAGAAAAATGGTGCCGCCCCGGGCCAGGGAGAATTTTCCTTCCTGGCGACCTACTGCGCCAGTGAAGGCGCCTTTTTCATGGCCGAACATGTCGGACTCGAGCAAGGTTTCCACCAGAGCGGCGCAATTGATGGCGATAAAGGGGCCTTTTGGGGTTTCGCTGGAGCGATGAACGGCTCTGGCCACCAGTTCCTTGCCTGTGCCGGATTCGCCGGTGATCAGGATGGTGGCAGGGCTTTTCGCCACCAGGCCAATGGTTTTGAAAACTTCTTTCATGGCGTGGCTGCGGCCAACCATGCTTGGGTGCCCGTTGATGCTTTCCTGGGTAGTGGAAAACAGCAGTTCATCGCTGTCTTTGCTGGCATTTAGCAGCTTGCTGATCGAGGAATCCAGCTCATCGATATCGATAGGTTTGTGAATGTAGTCATCAGCGCCTTTCTGCATGGCCTCGATGGTGCTGTCCATGTCGTGAAAGGCGGTAATCATGATAATGCATATCTGGGGCCGTTGCTTCTTGAAATCTGCCAGGCCTTCCAGGCCGGATCTGCCGGGCATGCGGATATCCAGAATGATCAAGTCAGGCTCGTAACTGGCGGCCAGCTCCAGACCTTCATCGACGCCGGCGGCCAGCTTTACCTGATGTTCCTGGCTGCTCAGGTGAAGCTGAAGGGTACGGCTGCTGGCGATATCATCATCGACGATAAGAATTTTACTCATGATTGTGGCTCGCTGTTGCACTGTTCTGGGTGGTCGGGTTAATGGGCAGTATTACCGATATGCAGGTGCCAGTGGGAGTGTTGCCGGAAACCAGAATGCTGGCCTGATGTTGTTCAAGTATGCGTTTCACTATGGCCAGCCCCAGGCCGGTGCCTTTTGCACGAGTGGTGAAAAATGGCTCGAAAATTCGTTTCCGGTCCGCTTTGCTGATGCCACAGCCGTTGTCGCAGATATCAATGCGTACATTGGTTCCTTCATGGCCGAGCTCAATCATGGCTTCGATGCTGATCTGGGGGTTTTCGCTGTCTGCCGTGGCCTGGAAAGCGTTGGCAATCAGGTTGGAGAACAGCTGGCGCAATTTGGTGGCATCGGCATAAATCGTGGGCAGTCCGGAATGGTACTGGGTGTGCAAGGTGATTTTCTTCTTGTGTTGGCGGCGCTGGGACATGCCGATGGCCAGGTCGATGACCTTGTCAATGGGAATCCACTCGGGCTTCAGCGCATCGGGACGGGAATAGGAAAGCATGTCTGAGAGGATCTCTTCCATGTAGCGGATCTGTTCCAGGGAGATCTGGCACAGTTCCCTCGTATCGGCGCTGGTGGCGGGATCGGCTTTCTTGTCCAGGATCTGCAGGGTCATTTTTACGGAGGAGAGGGGATTGCGCAAGTCATGGGCGATCATGCTGGCCATGCGTCCCATGGCTGCCATGGTTTCTGCCAGTGCCAGCTCCCGGTTCTGTTTTTCGACTTCTTTTTCCAGGCGTTTCTTTTCGGTGATGTCTTCTTTCACTGCGAGAATGCTGGTGATATTTCCTTCGCCGTCGCGAATGGCGGATATTGCTGCCGCCTCCCAGAATAATGTGCCGTTTTTGCGCCGGTTGTGAAACTCACCGCGCCACTCGCCCCCTTTCTGGATAGTCTCCCACAGAGTGCTGTACTCTTCCTTGCTGGTTTCCCCTGATTTCAGCAGGCGTGGATTCTTGCCGATGACCTCCTCTGAGCGATAACCGGATACCTCAGTGAATTTCGGGTTTACATATTCGATGTTTCCCTGGGGATTGGTGATAACCACCGAGCTTGGACTTTGCTCCACTGCCTGGTAGAGCTTGAGTAGCTCACTCTCTGTGCGCCGTATGTCGGTAATGTCTTCGCCGATGCCAGTCACGCCGATAACCTCCCCCCTGCTATTGTAGGAAAGGGTATTATTCCAGGCTATCAGGCGTGGTGCGCCACTACGGGTTTTGACCTGCAGCTCCAGGTGGGAAGGAAACTGCCGGGGAGAGTCCATCAGTCGGATGATGCCGGAAACTTTCTCCTTGTCCTGTTTGGCCACCAGTTGCCTGACCCATTCTTTGCCGATGATTTCTTTTCTCTCCCAGCTGGTGATGTCGAGAAAATGGTTGTTGCAGAATGTCAGCTTTCCTTGCCTGTCGAGGGCAACGGCCGCCAGTTCGATATTTTCCAGGGTGTGCCGAAACCGCTGCTCATAGTCGCGTTGCGCCTCGGTGATGCGGTGTAAATGGGTGGTGCGCGCCAGAAATCCTGTGCCGACAAACACCAGCAGAAACATGGAAAGATACAGTGTGCCATTGTTTTTCAGGAATATTGGAAAAGTGGAAGAGATCTGGCTGTATGGAATATGAGAGACAATTTTCCATTGGGGGCTTTGCCCCTGCTCATGACTGATAGCTTCTGTGGTGGCGGGAAGTGCGGCCAGCGCGATTTTTAATGGATAAATTGTTGTGTAGGTGAAAAAGCCTTCTGGAGTTTCAAATTGACCACTTTCGTTGTTGGAAATTTCCCGCCACGCAACAGGTTTATCGTTCTGGAAGCGGTTGCCGCTATTGAGCATAAAGCCCCATTCATTTTCGTGTTTGGGGCTGCTCAACCAGTAGCCGTCGCTATTGAGGAGTTCGATATGGTCAGCAATGCTGGCTGCTGCGCGGGAGAAGTTGTCAATCAGTCGTGCGCCCAGGTAGTTGATCAGAACGATGCCCTTTTTGTTGCCGCTATGGTTGACAACAGGAGTGGCAAAACGGATCACCGGCTTGAAGGGTTCTTCTATTTTTCCGTTTTCCACGTTCAGGTCAAATCTCGACAGGTAGATGCCGCCGGGTTTCTGTGTCAGGGCTTCGCGAAAATAGTAGCGGTTAGCTTTGTTCTGCAGCAATGCATAGGGAACAACCTCTACATCTCCATCGTTGTAGTTGATGCGGACGATTTCCATGCCGCTGTTATCCATGTAGCGAATCTGATCGTACAGCCCCTTGTTTTTGGCGAATACCCGGAACTCTTCTGCAATACGTTGCTCCCTGGTCCAGGGCAGTGCTTCCGGTAACCCCTGGCTTTCGATATGTTCGGCGAGGAAGCGCAAGTCTTTTGCCACATCGGCAATGTCTTCTTGCACCATGCGCCGGGCGAGATCCACGTTCAGGGATTCTGTGGATTCAATGCTGCTGTGTTCGGTGGTATAGAAGGTGTAGTAATGCATGCCGCCTATAATCAGCAGTACCAGACAGATGGGCAGGAGCAGGCTGATGAAGGTTCTGAGCTGCCCGAGATGGCTTGGTTGTGCTGGAGGCTGAACTATGGGCATTGTTGCTCGATGTGCCGCTGCAGTCGGCTCAGGTAGCTGTTCAGTGGTTCATCGGGTTTGCGGGGAAGCAGAAAGGTCAGGCGGGCGGCGATGATATAGGGCTTGCGGTTTCCGCTTCCGGCTGGTGTCTTTTCGGTCAAAACCTGCTGTATGCGACCCAGGGTTTCTTCAACAGGGTATTCACAGTAGCGTGGCATGGTGATATTGCGGCTATACCACTGGGCGGCAAAGGAGATACCGATCAGCAGCCCCAGAATTACCAGTATGAGTCTGATTGGGCGGAAGCCACTGTATTGCTCCTGGTTTTGAGGGGTGTTTTCCGGCATTTTCAATGGCTGGGTGTAAGCATCTGTTGCTGATAGCAGTCACAGTTGCCGCTGCGCAAAGAGGCCGCAACGGTTTGAGCCGTGCGTTGCCCCTGGTAAATACGTTCCCGAACGGAAACCCCATCGATGTAATTTGCGTTCAATTGCAGGCCGGGCATCGTATCCAGGCGGGAGGAAATCTGCGCCAGCCTGGCGCGATACTGGCCATGATACAGAGGCAACCCCTGATAGTGTCTTTCCACTTTGACATAGTCCGGTTCGCCCTTGATTTTCATCAAGGGACGCAGGTTGTCGAGCACCATGCCGGTAAGCTTGTCATCGCTTTGCTGCAGTTGTTCGGGGCGCTGTACCCCGCCAATATAGCAGGTCAGCAATGCCTGTTCCGGTGGTGCCCGGTGGGGGAACAGGGTGCTCATCCACAGGTTGCCATTGATGGCCAGCCGGTTGTGCTTTGCCACCAGGAAGCCGGTGCCGTCCAGTTTGTGCTGGATGTTGCGGCTTTTTATCCCCAGGTGCAACACCCCGACAGGGGCATATTTGATATCAGCGAGCAGTTTCCCCAATCTCTCATCTGTGGCTTCGAGAAGTTGGCTGCTGATGTCTGCCGGAGTACTTAGCACCAGCTGTGGTACCTGGATATGTGTAGTGCCGCTGCTGCTCGTCCCTTCTGCCCGCCAGCCGTTGTCCTGCCGACGGATGGTAGTGGCCTTTATCCCGGTACGGATGGTGATGCCGGGGCTGCTGGCGATAGCCTGCACCAATTGCTCCATGCCGCCGGAAAAGGAAAAGGTGTCGGCACGGTTGGTTTGGCGGCGCCTGATTACCTTGTTGATGAACATGCCCATGGTAAGGCTGCCATAATGCTGTTCCAGTGCGGTAAGGCGTGGCAGTACGGATTGCGCCTCTGCCAGGTCAGGGTCTGATGCCAGGGTGCCGGATATGAAAGCATCCATGGTGGTGTCCAGAATTTCCTGCCCCAGGCGGCGGCGGATAAATCCGGATACGGTTTCGCCTGTATGGGAGCCTTTGGGGATGAAAGGTTCCGCCATCAGCCGCAGTTTTGCCGGCAGACTCCACAGGGGTGAGGCCAGCAATGCAGGCATGAGCATGGGAACCCGGGTGAGGCGATTGTTGTGGATGATGTAGCGGTTGAGGCTGTCATCACGCCGCTGTTTGTCCTGATCCAGCCCCAGGCGGGAAACCAGCAGGTCAACCTGGGGGCGGAAGTTGACCAGCAGGGCGGCTGCATCCTCGGTAAGATAGCCGGCTTCGCGGCGGCTGCGGATTTTACCGCCAGGACGCTGTGCGGCTTCCCATACTTCCACAGCAACGCCTTTTTGCGCCAGCCACCAGGCAGTGGAAAGGCCGGAGATGCCGCCGCCAACAATGAGTACCTGTGTTTTCATCCGCTATTTGTTTTTCAGTTCGGCCTTCATTTTATCCAGCAGTTCCCGGTCGAGAAGTCCCAGTCCTCCATGTTCCGGATCCTGCCTGGCTTCCACATAGTGCTGGATCTCGGAGAAGCGCTTTGCAGCCTGTTCATTTCCCTTCAGCCGGGGCACCTTCTGTTGTGCAATAGCAAAGGCGCCGAAGTTCAGTTCCTGCATGCCAAAACCCTTCATGCGGCGTACCGCCTTCATCATGGCCCGATTGCGAAAACGGGTCAGATCTTCCGGGGTGATCAGTTCAATACTTTCACGGCGGGCACCGAATTCTGCTGCTTTCTTGATACCGGCGCGGATGAAATCTGGTGCGGATTCCACCCGGCGCAGGGCTTCGGCGCTCCAGCTGACGCCAGCGAGATCCGTATGGAAAACCTTTTCCACATCTTCCCGGGTGACGACGATGGCGCTGCGGCGCCTGGCCTCGCGCTCGGCGGCGGCCTGCATGCCGGGTTTCACAAACATGGCGGCGGCGGGGGAGCGTTTTTCCAGTAGCTCATCCAGTAGTGCTTCGGCACTGTTTTCCCAAGGGAGCTTGCGTTCGTTACTGTCACCTGCTTCCAGGCGCTGCAACAGCTTGATATTGACTTCCAGGCGGCCCTCGTTGCGCGCCACGTCTTCGGCAACGGTAGCGATGCCGTCGCGCAGAAAGCCTGGCAGCTCGTTCAGCCAGGCTTTGGCTTCCGTGGTCCAGGCCAGTGCTTTGGCGGTGTTATCCCCGGTACCCGTTTCCGGGCGCCGCATGGGGAAGTTGTCGCCAAAGCGATTGGCTGCGAGTGTACTCAGATGCCCTGCGGTGACTATGGATTCTCCCAGCGACTGCACATGGGATTCGGCGCGCTTGCGTACCATCTTGCGCAGGAATCCCGGCACTTTTTGCAGGCGCTGGCTGGCTTCTTCCGACCACTTTATGGTGCCTGCGCTCTGCCCGGCAAGGGGCTGGATGATGGCTCGCCCGCTGGGGCGGTGGCCGCACCAGGGGTCGGCGTCCATGATGTCTCCGCCCATGGCCAGCGGGCGCGCCCGGCAGCCGCCACAGAGCTTCTGGTATTCGCATTTTCCGCATTTGCCCTTCAGCTCCGGATTGCGCAAGCGGTCGAAGGTGGGAGACTGGTCCCAGATTTCCCAGAAATCCTGGTTACGGATGCTGCCTTCTTCGTCAGGAATGTACGGGCAGGCAGTAACGGTTCCTTCGGGGGTGATGCGGCAGTAGTGAATGCCCGCCAGGCAGCCACCCCCCTCGTATCCCTGGGCGCGGGTGAGGGGCGATTCAGAATCGTGTTCGTAGGCTACACGTTTGTAGTGGGGTGCACAGCGGGCGCGGATAATCAGATCCCGAGTATTTTCCTGGGCTTTCACCAGGTGTTTCAGCACCTGTTCATAGCGTACCGGGCTGATGTCGGACATGGATTCGCCCCGGCCGGTGCAGACCAGAAAAAAAATATTCAGTACATGTGCGCCGCTGGCTCGGGCGAAGTCGATCATGGGCTGCACTTCGTGGGCGTTTTTCTCGGTGACGGAAAAATGCACCTGAAAGGGCAATGCATGCTTGCGGCAGTGATCCATGCCTGCCAGGGTTTTTTCCCAGCTTCCGGGGCAGCCGCGAAAACTGTCGTGGCGATCGGGATCCAGGGAATCCAGGCTGATTCCCATGCCCAGTGTGCCGGCGGATTTCAGGGTTTGTACCCGGGCTTCGCTGAGCAGCACGCCGTTGGTGCCCACCACGACGGAAAGCCCCAATCGACTGCCGTGGGTGACCAGGGTTTCCAGATCTCGCCGCAGCAGGGGTTCGCCGCCGGTAAGTACCACCATGGTTTCATTGCTGCGGGATGCAATTGCATCCAGCAGATTTTTGACTTCCGCCGTGCTCAGTTCTTCGCTGCTGCCGGTGTCCCGGGTTTCGGCGTCCATGTAGCAATGGGCGCAAGCCAGGTTACAGCGACGCGTAAGGTTGACGGCGATGAGAAACAGATCGTTATCCATTGCGGGAGTCATCCGGGTTGAGGTGAAAAACGCCCCGCTCCATCCAGATGGCCTTCACGGCATTTACCGACGCTTCGCTTACCCTTTGCAGGCCGTTGCGTTTGCTCCAGTCTTCGATTTCCTTGATCAGCATGCCGCGCACCCTATCCGGTGCTTTATTGATGCGTTCCCTGGCGGCTGTTTCCCAGGGCATGGTTTCCCTGTGTGGTTCTGAACCGGATTGAAACGATTGCAATACCTGCTGCACGAATGCGGGTTCGATGGTATCCATGTCTTTCCGGGCGGCAATTTCCTGAGCCGCCTTGCGGGTCATGTCGCGGCAGAACCCTGGTGGCACGTTGTTCAGCAGGGCTTCTGCCTCCCTCTCCCATCGTATTTTTGCAGTGGGGCGGGACTCCCGGCCCGGCGTATCGGATTTTCCGGCTGCGGTGAAGGGACAGCGACTATTGTTGCTGTCCGGGACGGGTTCTTCTGTGGCTGAGGTGGCAGCCATTTGCCCTTCCATGGCCTTGCGTGCTTCGGCCAGTCCTGCTTCAGCGGTTGTCAGGCTGATTTCTGTCAGCCCCTGGTTTTTTGCATGGTTTTCGATGTGCTGCCGGGAGCTGTCGCGCATAAAACCCTCGGGTACGCGCATGAGCCGGGCAAGGGCTGCGGCCTGCCATTGCAGGGGGGGCTGTATTGCATCGGCCTGGAGGCCTGTGCTGTCTTGATTGCCAGGAAGAGTCGCTGCCGCTGTTCCCGGCTGAAAGCGGGCAACAGGGACGTTCTCGTCAAGAAAGGCCTGGATGTGCGTGGCCTCCACGATCTGACTGCCTGTGGTGCGGGCTTTCTTTTCTGCGCGCATGCTCAGGTTGCCGCGCAGGCTGAGATCCTTGATGGTGAGCAGTAGCGCGGTGGCTGCTTCGCTCCAGCGCATGATGTTGTGTGCTTCGGGCTTGCGCTTGAGGTCGCCACGATCATAGGCTTCGACGATTTCTCCCATGGCCTGCTCTGCGTGGCCGGGCATGAGCTGGGCGGTGGCTTCTTCGACGATATTCTCGGTGATGACGGTATGGCCTTTTTCCTGGGCGTAGCGCAGGATGGCCATGCGCGCCATGCTGCGCACGAATGAGGGTACCCGTTTCATGCGGGTTTCCGCCTCGTGGGTCCAGGATGTGCTCACGGCTGCCAGCCTGTCTACCTGGGGTTGGTGCTCGCGCTGGCTGAGCAGTACAGCGCAGGGAGCATCGTTAAGCAGATGCTCGGCGTTTCCGCCAATGTCCAGTTCCGGGTCAGCGTGGATGCCGGTGGTTCCCAGTACCAGCAGGGAAGGTTCGATCTCGTGCAGGTAGCGGTTGATGACTTCGTGGGGCTTGCCGTCCAGTAGTATGGTTTCCACTTCCATGCCGTAGTCTTTGGCGATGGACTGCACCACGGACAGATGTCCCTGGTAGATCTTTGCCAGGCCGGAGTCGATGATTTCCTCGTGGAGCTTTTCCTGCTCCTGAAACTTGAATACCTTGCCTGCTTCTTCCGATAATACCCCGGCAATGCGGTTGAAAGCGACATAGTGATAATAGGGGTCGAATGCAGATACCACTTTTATTTCTGCGCCCCAGGTTTTTGCCAGACTCAGGGCGGTGAGCAGGCCGCCGTAGGATTTGGCAGAGCCATCTACGCCTACTACGATTGGTCCGTCAGCGAGTTGGCGGACGGGGTCTTTGATGGTCAGGGTGTCGATGTTGCTGCGCCGTGATACCCGCTGGCAGACCGTGCCCAGACGGCTGCCCTTGACAGCGCCAAGGCCAAGGGCTCCCATGATCAGCAAATCGTAGTTGCCGCTGTTGGCTTCGTTCACCAGTTCGCGGTAGTTTTTTCCTTCCAGGGAGCGGCGTTGCACCCGTAGTTTTTCTCCGGCGGCGGTTTCCACCTGATCCAGATAGGAGTCGGTGATTATCGACAGTCCCCGGGTGATCAGATCATCATGTACATCGCGCTGGCGCTCCAGTTCCTGCTCTTCACGAAACTGTGCCGGAAGCCCGCCTTCCATTTGCCGAAACCGTGCATCATGGAGCTTTGCGGCGTATACATGAGCCGCTGTAAGCTGCGCCTGGTATTGCCCCGCCAGGGCAATGGCTTCCAGGGTTCCCCGATTGGCATGATCTGAGGAATCCACAGCCAGCAGGATGGACGAGTAGCCAGGCAGTGCAGGCGTTGTTTCGGGTTTGTCTTGTGCTCGTGCATTCATAAGCGGATCTGCCTAAAAAATCAGCCGAGATTTGTTGGCATGGCAATTCACGGCTGGTTCGGGTGGGGTGGAGATAATGTGCTTGCTTTATTCACCCGGCATCAACAGGGGCTGGGCAGGAAGTCAATGCCGGGTGAATATCAATGCAATAACCAGTAACCGACAATGTAACCGATAACCACCAGATTAATGATGCCGCCGATAATAGCCATGCCGTCTAAAAGGCTGGGCCGCCATTTTTGCCTTGTGGCCACTGTTGCTGACTTCATGCCGGCTTACTTGAAAGTGAAGTCAACGGTTGCAGTGCCGCCGGTATCCACGGTCACTTTGGCTTTCTGGTTCTTCAACATGCCATGCCAGGCTTTGATGGTGTATTTACCCGGAGGAACATCTTTGATGGTGAAGCTGCCATCATCCGCAACTTTGGCAAAGTACGGGTTTTTGGCAATGAAAACGAATCCGTGCATGAAGTCGTGGGCATCACATTCCACTTTCATGGCGGGTCCCTTCTTGACCTTGATTGTGGATTTCACTACGCCGGGCTTGGGCTGACTGATATTTGTCAGGGTTTTTTTCGGCCCCTTGGCATCGCCGCGTATCAGTTCATAGGTGTGAATGTTATGCAGGATGGGATCATCGTTTACGGCAGAAAGAACTGCCTTGTTTTTCATCACCTGGAGAAAGGGTTTGAACTCGCAGCCTTTCTGATCAATGGTGGCGTCGCCTACATCAGTAGGGAAGGGCTTGCCTTCCTTGACCTTCTCCAGATAAACCACAGCATCCATCAGGTGGCCGTTTTCCACCCGTACAAAGTCGATCTCGCGCACTCCGGTGCCACATACGTCGTTGTCCTTGGAAATGGTATATGTCTTTGGTGGCCGATCCTTGCCTGCAAATTTCACGCTGCCGGTAATGGTTCCGCCGTTGGAAACGCCGGTCTCCTTGTAGGCTGCCTGACTCGCCAGGGGCAAGGCGCAAAGACCGGCAATGCTGAGGGTAACGAGTGCTTTTTTCATGGTGCTGTCTCCTGGGTATGGTTTCAGGCTGCCTGTTCAGGGTTGTCCTGTGCAGTCAGCAGTTCTTCTATCATTTCAATATATACGCTGCGTTTGACGCTGTCGTCGGCCTGCTTGAGGTTTGCCAGCAATATGCTGTTGGCAAGGTCGGTATCGAATTGACGCAGCGCACGGCCAATCAGCCTCGCTTCTTCTCCGGTGCCTATGGTAACGCCATCGATAATCTTTTCGACTGCTTTGCGGGTAAATGATTCCTCCTGCAAAGGCTCCAGCAGCCTCGCCAGGCCCTTGGCTGCAGTGACGCGCACACCCATTTCACTGTCTTCCAGGCATTCCATGAGCCTGCGGGCAATGCTCAGGGCTGGGACATCACGTATAACCATGTGATCCGCCTTGAGCGGATCCTGACTGTTGAGAGATAGATGCACCAGGGCATCAATAGCCTGGATGCGCAGGGTGAATTCCGGGGCTTTCAGTGTTTCCACCAATGGAACCAGGGCGGCCCGGTTGCCGATATGGCTCAGTGCTCTGGCGCTGGCAATTTTCTGATCCAGATCGCCAATGGCCAATTGGGTGATCAGGGTGCCGACGGCGTCGGACAAACCGGCAAGCAGCGGGTTGCGCTGCGCCATGATGCCGATGGACTCTGCTGCTTCCCGGCGTACCGGGGCGGCATCGTCATTGAGCGCCTGGATCAGGGTTTGCAGTACCTCTGCCTCGTCGATATCTGCAAGCACATGCGCCGCCAGCCGGCGTATATCCTGCTGCGCATCGATTTTGCGGTTGGAGCGCATGCGTCGCATAAGTTCCTTGTTGTCTTCAACGATTTCCATGTATTCCAAAGTGGCTTCGTCCTGGATATCCTCTACCGGATGCGGGGTGGCAAGCATGGTTTCCACATTTGCCATGCTGATTGCATCCAGGGTGGACATGGCGGGTGCGACTTCGCCTTCGGCGACGATTTGGGCGGGTGTTTCTGGTAGATCGAGGTCAGTTTCTGCCGGTGTTGATGCTTCTGGCAGGTTTTCCTCGCTATCGTGCAAATCTTCCGCGCCTTCGATGCTGGTGTCCAGGGTCACTTCCACGGGAGCGGCGGCGGCCGGTGGCTCCGGAACGGTGATTTCCCCGTTCAATGCACCCATGATCAGATCCAGAGGCCGGGACAATGGCGCCTCTTTGTCATCCGGCTGTAAAATCAGGCCGGTTTTTTCCAGCTCCATCAAGGCTGCCAGGGCTGCCAGACGCACCACTTGCTGTTCATCCGTAATGGCCTTTTCCAGCGTACCGAGTACTTGTGCATCGATCTGCCCCAGGCTGCCAATGGCAGTGGCAGCCTCTTTTCGCACCATGGGATGGACGCTGCTGTCGGCTACTATCTCCAGCAGGTGCGTGATGGCGGATATGTTCCCGTTGGCCCCGAGGAGGGCGCAGGCAGCAGCAGCCGTTTCGGCAGCAGTATCGCGAATGTGATCGAGCACGACTTGAAAATTCGCTGCCGACAGTGGGTTGTCGGCAACAACCGGCAACAGCATGGAGTACAGGATGGCACGCACCTCAGGGTCGGGGTCAGCCAGCATGTCCTGGAATGCTTCTTCGATGTGCGGTGTATTGTCACTGTTTTGCGCCAGTCGGGTAACGGCCTTGAGCGATGCCTGGCGTACCTGGTTGTCTGGGTCGCGCAACAGCAGGGTCAGGGCGCTGAGGTAGGAAATGGCATTTTGTTTGGAAAGGGACAAGGCAGCTTCTGCACGCACGTCGGCGGCGGGATCCGTCAGCGCACGCCCCAAGGCTCTGGTGGCCTCGCTGGAGGGGGAGCGCGCCAACGCATGGGCTGCCCTGCGCCGGTGAATGGGGGTACTGTCCTGGTTCTGCAGCCGCTCGATGACCCGGGCTTCGCCATTGCTGGATATCCGGATCAGGGTATTGAGAATATCGGGTTCCATGTCCTGCTGGGTTTCATCACCAATAAGAGCAGCGAGGCGATCAACCGCTTTTTCCGCCTGTAGTGTTCCCAGCGCGTGAACAGCGGCCTTCTGCACATCCCACCAGGTGTCCCAGTCGTCGTCCCATTCCATGTTTTCCGGGCGCTCCAGGCAGATTTTCAGCAGGGGATCGATGGTATCGGGGTCTCCGATCTTGCCGAGCGCAACAGCCACCATGGTACACACCTCGCCACTGGGGTCATTCTCCAGGGATTCGATCAACGCTGGCACCGCTTTTGGCGAACCAATATTTCCCAATGCCTCTGCGGCATCGATGGCAACGTCCAGATCCTCATCCCTGAGATGCTCAATCAGGGTTTCAATGGGTGCCGCATCTCCCAGCAGGCCCAAGGCGCGGGCTGCATAGCAGCGATCTGCTTCATCACCAGTTTGAACAAGCTGGCACAAGGTGTCCACGGTTTCTCTGTATGTTGTCATGGTTGTGTTCCGAAATTCCTGTGACGGTCTTGGGATATAAATTATGCATTATTCATGCCATGCAGGAGGCCGATAATGTGCTTGTTCATGGGGGTGCCGGGTGATATGCCACAGGAGGAGCTGAACGCATCGTTCAATAGCCTGTCGCGATACTTTCTGAATGCATCAATATGTGCAATATCGGGTGTCGGGTTTGCTTTTGTCAGCGCGAGCCTGAACAACGGAAATGCCAATGAAATTTGAAGAATTTCGTTCAGCTGTTCCACCAGTGTGAATGCTTTGTTCAAGAATGCAGGGAATATGCTGCTCCTGTAAGTGCTCATGGGGATCGGCATCAGCCCGGCTACGGTGCTTTTCAATGAGTTATTGTCTGCTCCATGCTGTTGGCTTGGTTTTTGCTAACCATCACTTTGGAGGCGAACCGTAGTCGTTCTTTATATGCCCGTCAGGAGATTCAGCATGGCCGAGTTACCAGAAGAAGAAGTGAAATCCCCACCATCGGGGGAGCAAAACAATTGGGGAAAAAAGCTGTTTTTCGGCACCTTGATTGCGCTGCTGGCTTTTTTCTACTGGCTGCTGATCTATTCCGGCGGCGTAACAGCCAGCCACGGCTAGCCCGGAGGGAAAAATGGAACAACAGAACAAGACGGGAGTTGCCGGCCAGTTGGCGGCAGTGGTGATTGCCATTGCCATCATGCTGGCGTTCTTTTATGGGCTGGATCATCTTGTCATGGGTATGCAGGGATTGCCCTTGAATCTGGATTTGACTCCGGCAGGCTAAAACAAATGAAGCAAACAGAATCTATACATACGATCGGCGGCCGTTTGGCGGCGATGCTGTTTTCGCTACTGGTGTTGCTGCTCTTTGGCATGGCGGCTGTGGCCCAGGCTGATGCCGGCATGGGTGGTACCCAGGAACGTATTGCGCCAATTGGCGAAGTGCGCCTGGCGGGGCAGCCGCCAGTTGAGGTGTCTGCAGAACCTGCCGCCATCCAGGAGCAGGAGACGCAGCTCAAGGCGGCGCCCCGGCCTGGCCGTTCCGATTATCCCAATGTCGGTGTCAGCAGCAGGGCCATCGTATGGGTTCTGGGCCAGATGCATCTGTTCTTTGGCGCGCTGGTACTGGCGGTACCCCTGTTTGTGCTGTTGATCGAACTGGTCGGGGTGTACACCCGTGATGACCGCTATGACGACATGGCGCATGAGTTCATGAAGATCAGCCTCACGGGTTTTTCCATAACCGCCATCTTTGGTGGGTCGCTGGCCCTGGCGCTGTTCCTGCTCTATCCGGATCTGATGGGCTATTTGATGAATGTGTTTGGCGCCCAGTGGCTGGTATATGCGGGACTGTTCTTTTTTGAGAGTTTCTTTTTATACATTTACTATTATGGGTGGAATGCGCTCCGTTATGGAAACCTGAAATGGGTGCATCTCACCCTGGGGCTGTTGTTGAATGCATCGGGCCTGACGATTATGGTGCTGGCCAATTCATGGGCGACTTTCATGATGGCGCCATCGGGAGTGAACGAGGTCGGTGCGGTTGTCGGCAATATCTGGGAGGTGATGAAAGGACCCTTGTGGAATCCCATCAACCTGCACCGTTTCATCGCAAACATTGCCTTTGGTGGTGCGGTGGTCGGCGCATACGCGGCGTTCAAGTTTCTCAGCGCCAAGGATCCGGTCAAGCGCGCCCATTATGACTGGATGGGTTATACCTCGAACTTCATCGCGATTCTGTCCTTCCTGCCGTTGCCTTTCGCGGGATATTGGCTGATGGCGGAGATCTATGCCTACTCGCAGCAGATGGGTATTACCGCCATGGGTGGTATTTTAGCCTGGCTGTTTATCGTGCAGGCGGTGCTTATCGGCACGATTTTGCTGGCGGGCAATTTCTACCTGTGGTCGGGGATGTCACGCACTGATGGTTCGGAACGCTACAAGGGGCTGATCAAGGTGATTGCCTTGGTGCTGGTGGTGAGCTTCCTGATCTGGGTAACGCCTCATACGCTGATCCTTTCCGCCTCGGAAATCTCTCTGCTGGGAGGGAGTCATCATCATATTCTCGGTCCTCTGGGCATCATGCCGGCAAAGAATATTGCGGTGAATCTGATGCTGATCGCAACTTTCCTTTCTTTCCAGCTCTATCGTCGTTCCGACAAGGTGGCCACGGTGCGCTGGGCGCCCATGGGGAATGCGTTGATGGTTGCTGTGTATGTAGGTGCCGTGGTGAATATCATTTTCCTCGGCGTTTACTACGGCTACTTTACCAATACCGTGTACAAGGTGGGTTCTTCCGTTGCTCAGGTGGTTACCACCCTGGTGGTGATCGTTTTCGGGCTGGTTATCGATTCCCTGATGTTCAAGAAAGCCAAGGTTCTGCCGTCTCATTGGGGGCGCATTCCTGATCGTGCGCAGTATGCGTTGTTTGCGCTGCCTATTGCCTTTACCTGGCTTATGGCGCTGATGGGCTATGTGCGCTCTTCGGTAAAGACGCACTGGCATGTTTATACCGTAATGAAGGACAACTCGCCGGATAACTTCATTCCCACCATTGGCTATGCAGGAAACATGATCACCCTGGTGACGGTGTTGTTCCTGCTGTGCGTACTGTTCATGTTCTGGGTGGCGAACCTGAGCGGCAGTAAACAGCCGAAGCCTGGCGCTGTCGCAGCCGGAGGTGAGGCATGAGCGTACTGTTAAAGACATTGGGCTTCAGCCTGGGACTGACCCTGCTCTTTACCTTGGTAACCTACCTGCTTCCCCAGGTAAAGGGTGAGGCCCCGGTGGAAAAGGCGGTGGATCTGGGTTCCCTGACCATGGAAAGCTTCATTGCCCTGGGGGACGAAATCTTCCACAACAAGGGTACCTGTACCCTGTGCCACCAGCCCGCACCCTTGGGACGAGCGCCGGATATTGGGGGAGAAGACATGGTAGCGCTTGCCAACAAGCATCTGGCCGATGAACGTTACCAGGGAGATGCAAAGAATGCCGAGGAATATATCCGGGAATCCCTGCTTCATCCTGGCAAATATGTTGTCGCCGGTTGGGGGAAAAAAGGCAGCAACGATACCGAGTCTCCAATGCCTATGGTGGACAAGCCCCCCATACAGCTTACGCCGATAGAGATCGATGCCGTGATCGCCTGGTTGGAGGCAAAGGATGGTGGCGAGGTTACCGTGACTCTGCCCACAGCGGAAGCGGCAGCGGAAGTGGCTTCGGCAGCAACTGCCGACGACAGCGGCAAAGCTCCTGTCCTGGCGACAACAGCGGTAGAAGCACTTGCCAAATACGCCTGTACTTCCTGCCATGCAATGGACAGTAATGACGTCTTGGTTGGCCCGGGGTTGGTGGATATCGGCTCCCGCCTGAGCAAGGAAGAGCTGCGGCAAAGCATTGTTGAGCCGAATGCGGTGGTGGCTGAGGGCTTCCCGCCTGCCATGCCGCCTGATTTTGCATCCAAGATGACAGTGAGTGAGCTGGAGATGATTGTCAACTATCTGGCGGAGAAGAAAGGATGAAAGGTTTCCGGATTACCGCATTCTGGCAAGCTTTGATTGCCGCTGTACTGGCATGGCTGATTTTCGATAACGCCTTTCCTCCGGTGCTGCCGAAGACCCTGATGATCCAGTACATGATCATCACCATTATCGGCATCCTTTTGTATTTTGCCTTTGATGACAAGAAATGGTCTGAATTCAAGGCTCCCATCCTGGCCACCCTGCAGGATGATGACAAGGCGTTGTTGCGCGGGTTCTTTCTCATAGCCATTCCCTTGCTGGCGGCCTATGTGACCTATGGCGTGGTCAAGCCGTCGCTTGAGGCGCCGGTGGAACTGCGCCAGGTACATCCCGCGCCCCCCTCCGCAGTCAGGGCATACAACAAGACCTTTGATCTGGCAACACTGGAGAATCCGGTACGCCATGATATTCTGGATGCCCTGGCGAAGGACAAGGAAGCGGGCTGGAGCAAATACCATGAATCAGTAGCCGCAGGACGGGATGTCTACTACACAAACTGTTTCTATTGCCACGGTGATCTGCTGGATGGCAAGGGACAATATGCCCATGGCTTCAGCCCCCAGCCGATCAATTTTCAGGATCCTACTGTCATCCCGCAATTGCAGGAATCTTTCCTGTTCTGGCGCATTGTTACTGGTGGCCCGGGGCTGCCGGTAGAAGGCACGCCCTGGAATTCCGCCATGCCCGTATGGCATGAAATGCTGGAAGAGAACGATGTCTGGAATGTGATCAATTTTATCTTTGATTACAACGGGCAAGTGCCGCGCATCTGGGACCCCGAAATTTCCAGAACCGTAACCGGCATGAAAGATGAAGTGCTGGCTCGCCGCAAGAACATCATGGGCAAGGAGTTGTACCAATTTCGCTGTGAGGTCTGCCATGGTGAGAACGGTGTCGGTGATGGCGTAGCGGCAGAGTTCATGTACCCCAAGCCCCGTGATTTCAGTCTGGGTCTGTTTAAGTACAAAAGCTCTCCGGGCACCCAGTTACCCCGGGATGAGGATCTGTTTAACACGATAAAAACCGGACTGCCCGGCACAGCTATGCCTGGCTGGGGTCTCAAGGGGCGCGCCCTGCTCACCGACGAGCAGATTCGCAGCCTGATCCCGGTGATCAAGGGCTTTGACATCACTATGGCCTGGCCGCCAGAGGATGCAGATGAGGAAGCCTTTGATGATGACGGTTTCTATACCAAAACGGATTTCCGGGTGATCACCGGGGTCGAGCCGATAACTGGGCAGATTGCCTATTCCGAAGAATCGGTGGAAAAAGGCAGGCTGGCGTTCCTAAAGTCCTGTTCCGAATGTCATGGTGATGATGGCAGGGGCAATATTCAGTCCGGGAAAAAGCTGGAGGATGACTGGGGTAACCGTATCTGGCCACGGAATCTGACCAAGCCCTGGACCTGGCGCGCTACCCAGTCACTGGCCGCCACCGATAAAGAGCGGGATGAGACCATCAAGGCGATCTATGCCCGACTGTCCATCGGCATTCCCGGTACGCCCATGCCCGCGCATCGCGCCCTGGAAGAAGGCAACCCGGATCCGGTGCGCCTGGAAGACCGCTGGCATATCTCCAACTTCGTGTACAGCCTGCGGGAAACTGCAGTTCAGCCCCAGGATGCTCCTGTTGTCAGCAGCAAGAAGCTGGAGGCCGATCTGCCATCGACTGTAGATGATGAGCGATGGGCTGAGGCGCCGCCGGTAACCCTGCACCTGGTTCCCAACGTGATCAAGGAGGATCGTTTGTTCACCCCGCTGAACGACGCAGTTACTGTGCGTGTGTTGTATAACGATGAGGAAATCGCCTTCCTGCTGGAGGTGGATGATCGCACCATGAGTGTGCCGGGAGATAAGTATTTTACTGAACTGCAGGACGAGAATCTGGAAATGCACCCGGATGCATTCGCCATACAGTTTCCCCATGAAGATGCCTACACGTCTGCACCCATGGTAAGGAAGCCGCTGTACCGCCATGGTGATGCCAAGCATAAAACCACCATTTGGTACTGGAATGCGGGCAGCCTGGAACCGAAGAGAGACCCCGTTGCCATGCTGCTGGATGGCACAGGCCCGGACAACAAACTCAAACCCCGGGAGAAAGAAGCCAGCCTCAGCGCCACCGGTGAGTGGCAGGGAGGGCGTTGGCAGGTGCTGATGAAACGTCCCAGATATGCCGCAAATGGTGATGTATTGTTCGATGAAGGGCAGTTTATTCCTGTATCATTTGCCAACTGGGACGGCAGCAACGGGGAGGCTGGAGGCAGACATACCCTGACTACCTGGTACTGGCTGATACTGCCGCCGGAAACGAATGTACTGAAAGTGTATGGGGTGCCGGCTGGTATTGGATTTCTGGTGTTTCTTGCCGGAGTGCTGCTGGTGCGGTCACAGCGTAAGGAACAAATCAACCCAGCCACCAAATAGGTCGTCCTCAGTGCTTCAAACAGGACGGCTGAGGGCGATATATTTGGTGGCCGGGTAAATAGCTACATCGAGAAACTTATGATTTGCAAAACCGTATTGCTGGTTTTTTGGCTGCTGTGGATGCCCTTGTTGCAGGCTGACAGCCAGCTTGGGGAGGATGCGGCAGTACCTGGAATTATCGAGGCGCCCCCCGGGGGCGACTTTCTCCTGCATACCAGCAAGGGGTCTTTTTCCCTGAAGGACTATCGGGGCAAGGTGGTGTTGCTGTATTTCGGCTACACCAAATGTCCGGATGTTTGCCCGACCTCTCTTTCCTATTTGGCACAGGCGTTCAATGAGCTCAATGATGACGAGCTGAAAAAGGTCGTTGGTGTTTTTGTCAGTGTTGACCCCAAAAGGGATACCTTTGAGTTGCTGGATGAATATGTGCAATACTTTCATCCCAATTTCATTGGTGTCACCGGCAGTGAAAAAGAGCTTTCTGCTGCTGCAGCGCTGTATGGCGCCCAATACTATGAAGTAGAGCTAGAAGACTCGGCCTTTGGCTATGCGGTCAATCACTCTGCCGCCACCTACCTGATTGCACCGAACGGGGAGCTGCGCTTTATTTTTCCGCACGCTACATCGCCGATGGTGATCAGTGAGGCCATTCGTTATGTGATGGATGGGAATTAGTCCCGAGATCTACCCACAACTGATGGGCGCAGAGGGCGCAAGCTCTTGATCTTAATTATTTTCCTCATTCTGCGTCGGCGCTTGGCGCAAGCTCTTGATCTCCCATTGAAACATTCTCCCGTTTTCCAGGCGGCATACATCATCCAGGTAACCGTTTTTTCTGAATAAATTGGTGCCTTGTCTCCCGGTGGTAGAACGATTTATTCAACACAAAACCTGTGGGCTTTTGATTTGGCTCAACAACATTGAGCTAAAGCATGGTTTTGACAGGCTTTGATGGAACTTTCTGAAACTGGTCTGTTTCGTGCATGGAGTTAGCCAGGCTGTCGGCTGCTTTTGAGTTTTGGTTGTTGCAACCAAGCCCTTTACTGTCGGCAAATTAACAATAGACCTGGAGGAAATCCAATGGTTGTAAGAGTCTCAACGGGGCGCGCTTTACTGGCCGCCACACTGGGGGTCGGAATGGCAGTAACAGCGCAAGCTGCCAGCTATCCGGATATCGGACCCTTACCGCAGTTAAAAGTCGACAAGGCAAAAGCCGAGCTGGGCAAGCGCCTGTTCTTTGATGTGCGCTTGTCGGGTGATGCTGGCATCTCCTGTGCCGATTGTCATGTGCCAGAAAAGGCGTATGCCAGCAAGGAGGCACTGTCTCCGGGCTACCCTGGAAACGGGCATTTTCGCAATGCCTCTTCCTTGGTGAATACGGCCCACAAGAACATCTGGAACTGGGATGGCCGTATCGGCACCAACCTCAATGACATGACCCGTGAGATGATCACGGAAGACTACATCATGAACATGGACATGCGTATCATGCAGGAGCGCTTGAAGCAGGATCCTCTGTACGTCAAGATGTTCAAGGACGCAGGTTATGGTGAGCCTTCCAATGGCTCTGTGCGCAAGGCGATTCCCGAATATCTGAAAACCCTCACTTCTACCGGCTCCCCGTTTGACAAGGGCACAATGTCTGCTTCTGCAAAACGTGGCATGAAATTGTTCAAGGGCAAGGCGGGCTGTATTCAGTGCCACAATGGCCCCTTGCTAAGCGATCTGAAGCCCCACAATACTGGTGTTCCGGAGAATTTCGATGTATTCCTGGATCCGATGAATCACCAGGCCTTCATGGCCTTTACCATGTTCCAGGGTGTGCCAGACTACAGGAATCTGAAGCGAGATCCGGGATACTTCAATGTGACCCTGGAGAAGCAGGACATGGGCAAGTTCATCACCCCATCCCTGCGGGAACTCAAGTACAGTGCTCCGTACATGCACAATGGCATGATCAAAACCCTGTCCGAAGTGGTCGGGTTCTACAATGCTGGTGGAGGGAAGGATCGCAACAAGAGCAAGAAGCTCAAGCCTCTTGGTCTGAGCGCCAATGAACAGAAAGATCTGGTGGCGTTTCTAGAGGCTCTTTCCGGTGATCCGCTGACCAGCCCCAAATACGTATGGGATCAGCCCTATCCGGCAGAGTATCCTGTAATCGAAAATTGGACGCAGGTCCGTAACTAATTCGAGGAGAATGTCATGAGTATAAAGAAAATCGCTCCTACCCTCGTTGCGGTTGCCGTTGCGACTGTACTGACAGCCTGTCAGGCGCAGGAGACCAAAACGGGAAGCGCTGTATCCGGAAAATCCATGGCTGCCAAGACCGCGCAATCCGGCCCGCCGCCGCTGGCTCCCCTGGGTGCGCCGCCGATACCGCCGGACAACAAACAGACGCCTGCCAAGATCGAACTGGGCAAGATACTGTTTTTTGATCCCCGTCTTGGCGGTGATGCCTCTACCGGCTGTTCCACCTGCCATGAGCCTGACCAGGGTTGGGCGTGGGCGGAAGATTTTTCCCGCGGTTATCCTGGTACGGTTCACTGGCGCAACAGCCAGACCATCATCAACAGCGCTTATTATGCGCGTAACTTCTGGGCAGGTTCTGTGCCTTCGCTGGAGAAACAAGCGCCTTCCGCCGCCAAGGGAGGTGTAGCCGGTAACGGTGAAAACGATATCATGGAATCCCGCCTGGCGCTGATTCCCGGATACCGCAAGCGCTTCAAAGAAGTGTTTGGCACTGAATGGCCGTTGATCGGCGACGCCTGGAGAGCCATTGCCGCATTCGAGCGCACCCTGGTGCAACGGGATACCCCGCTGGACAAGTACCTGCTGGGCGACAAGAACGCCCTGACCGAACAACAGGTGCAGGGCATGGCGTTATTCAACGGCAAGGCAGGCTGTATCCAGTGCCACAATGGCGAACTGGCTTCGGATCAGGACTATTACAACATAGGTGTTCCACCGAACAAACGCTGGGAAGAAGATGGTCTGGCTCAGGTTACCTTCCGCTTTGAGCTTTATGCCAAAGGAATGACCGAAGAAGGGTATCGAACCACCAAGGCCGATCCTGGCTTCTATTTCCGCGGCAAAAACACATGGGACAAAGGCAAGTTCCGTACTCCATCGCTGCGCTATACGGCATTCACCGCGCCCTATATGCATAACGGGATCTTCTACACTATGGAAGATGTGGTGGATTTCTACAATCGCGGCGGCTTCGATGAAGATGGCCGTACCACTGCCTTTGCCGAAAACAAATCCAAATTGATCAAACCCCTTGGTTTGACGGATGAAGAGAAAGAGAATCTGGTAGCGTTCCTGGAAGCCTTCTCTGGTGAGGAAATGCTGATGGAGAAGCCGGCAATGCCGGAATATGCGCCTCTGTTCACCAGGGCTGAACTGGAAGCTGCACAGGAGGAAAAATAATGAGCGATACAAAGAAAAAAGATGAAACAGCGGCTGACCATGGTCGATGCATGTTGAATCGCCGGCAGTTTCTGATGTACTCAGGTACTACGGCTGTAGCTGCCAGCACCATATCTATCAGCCTTTTCCCGGGTGAGGCTCAGGCCAAGGCGCGGGTGGTAACTTATCCGCGCATGAAGGTCGCTCGCCTGAGTGAGCTAAAAGATAACCAGCCAGTGGATTTCAACTATCCTGACGATGGCCCCAACTCCCAATGCTTCGTCGTAAAGATGGACGGCGCCAAGGCTGGTGGTGGTGTTGGTTCCCAGCGTGATGTGGTGGCATTCAGCTACCTTTGTACGCACCAGGGTGGTCCGATGAATGGTAAATATCAGGCCGTGGGCGAGCACCGTGTGCTGGGGCAGTGCCCCTTGCACTTGTCCACCTATGATTTGACCCGCCACGGGATTATCGTGTCCGGGCAGGCTTACCAGAGTATCCCTCAGGTATTACTGGAGGTCGATGGCGATGATATATACGCCGTTGGCATTATGGGGCTGTTGTTCGGCCGTAACGAAAACCTGATGGATACCTAGGGAGGATATATAAGATGTCTATACTCGATTATGTTCCAGAAGATAAAACCCCATTGCCTCCCAAGAATGCGGAAGTGCTGACGACTTGCTGCGACTACTGCATCGTTGCCTGTGGCTACAAGATCTACCGCTGGCCAGCGAATGCAAAAGATGGTGGCCCCAAGGCTTCGCAAAATGCCTTTGGTGTGGACTTTCCCGCCGGCCCCATGCAGGCCTGGGTGGCGCCCACACAGCACAATGTGGTAATGCATAACGGCAAGCCGCATAAGGTGGTTATCGTTCCTGACAAGGAATCCAGGGTGGTCAACATTGGCGGCGACTCCTCCATTCGCGGCGGCACCATCGCCGAGAAGTGCTATAACCCCAAGAAACCCACCAGAGATCGTCTCATGTCACCCATGATTCGCATCAATGGTACTTTGCAGCCGGTGCCCTGGGATACCGCCCTGGATGTGGCCGCAGAGTTGATCAAGCATACGGTCAAGGTTCATGGGGCCAATGCCTACGGGATGAAGATGTTTTCCTATCAGTTCGTGGAGAACACCTATGCTCTTTCCAAGTTTTCCCGGGGTGGTATCAATACCGCGAACTTTACATTCCATGATACCCCGGCCAATGTGACTTCTACGCCCGGTTTTCGGGATGCAGGGTTTGATAATTTTGGTCCGGCATACAAAGATTGGGGCGATGCGGAAGTGCTGATGATCTGCGGTACCGACCCGTATGAAACCAAGACCATGATCTTCAACCAGTTCATCAAACCGGCCATTGATCAGGGGCAGAAGACCATCTGGCTGAACGTGCGGGAAACCGCCGGTCTGGCCTATGCCAAGAGCAGGGGAAATGCCCTGTTCATCCAGGTTGATCCCGGTACGGATGTTCCCGTCCTGGGTGCTATCGCCCGGGTCATTCTCGAAAATGGCTGGGAAGACTCCGACTGGATCAAAAAGTGGGTCAACAACAAGTGGGAGTCCAGTTCCGGCTTCGGCCAGGGCACCCGTAACACGCCTTGGCAGTGGCGTACCACCTGGGGCAAGTTCCAGACCAACGGTATTAAAGGCTACAAGGAGTGGAACCTCGCCCAGAAGGAATATGATCCCAAGGAAGCCGCCAGGATCGCCAACATTCCTGTTGAGCAGATCTATCAGGCAGCAGAGTGGATGGCCAAACCCAAGGCAGATGGCACCCGCCCGAAAACTTCTCTGGGTATCGAGAAGGGTTTCTACTGGGCCAACAATACCGGTAATACGAATGCAGTGAGTTCACTGGCTACTATTTGCGGTGCAGGCGGGCGTCCTGGAAAGGTGGTTGGTCGTTTTGGCGGGCATCAACGTGGCGGCACCGGTGGTGCTGGGTTTCCTCGCAACAAATCCCCACAGAAACGTCCCGGCCGCCGCCGCCAGGCCATGGATTGTGACCGCTATTTCTATTCCGGTTACACCCGGTTTGCCCATGTGGTCGGCACCACCTGGATTCAGGCCATGTGCGGATCCCAGGGCTTGAACAACAAGTTCGAGGAACTGGTTACCAACAACCCCAACCAGGTGCGCTCCTCCAACAAGCAGGCCATTATCGACACGCTGAAGAAGCGCATGGATTCTGGTGGCACGGTGGTGCTCAACCAGGATATTTACCTGCGTGACCCCATTGGCTCGAAGTTTGCCGACATCGTGCTGCCAGCAGCAACCTGGGGTGAGGAGGACTTTGTACGGGCCAACGGCGAGCGCCGCATCCGCCTGTATTCCAAGTTCTATGATGCGCCGGGTGATGCCAAGCCGGATTGGTGGATTGTTGCGCAACTGGCGCATCGCATGGGCTTCGATGGCTATGACTGGAAAAACTCCAATGAAGTCTGCGAAGAGTCTTCCCGTTTCAGCCGCGGTAACCGCAAGGCCTACCACATGATCAAGGTGGCGGCTCACAAGGAGGGCAAGACCCTGCATGAGAAGCTGCGCGAGATGGGCACTGAAGGTATCCAGGGGCCGACTTTCTACAACTACAAGACTGGTGAGTTGATGGGTAGTGTGCGCTTGCACGATACCGAGATGAGGCCGGAAATGATGGAAGCACAAGGTCGCACCCAGGGTGCGAATATGGTCAATAAGAAAATGAGCCATTTCAATTCCCAAACCGGCAAGATCAACATCCAGAAGCATCCCTGGAGCCTGTTCTCCGATTACTGGGAGTGGATGAGTCCGAAGAAAGACGAGTTGTGGCATACCAACGGCCGCATCAATGAAGTCTGGCAATCCGGTTTTGATGATGTGGATCGCCGTGCCTACATCGCCCAACGCTGGCCGGAAAACTGGACGGAGATTCATCCTGACGATGCCGCCGCGCGGGGTATCGAATCCGGAGACAAGATCCTGCTGTACACTGATCGTGTGCCGGTTTTCCGCCAGACCATCAAGGGTGTGCATGGGTCAGACTTCAACTTTGCTGAGTTGCTGAAGAATGGCTGGATCGAGCTGAACAAGGCTGCTGTGGAAGCAGTAGCTATTGTCACGCCCCATGTGAAGAAGGGAACCATGTATTCCTACTTCCTCAATACCAGCCAGCCTTCCAACGTCCTGCAGGGTCGTGTGCCTGACCAGATCAGTGGAAACTACAACTACAAGATGGGGGTTTCCCGAGTCAAGAAAATCGGGGAATCCAAGTATAAGCATGAGTTTACGCACATGTCTTTTGCACCACGCAATGTAGTATAGGTTTCCGTTAACCGGAGACAGAGGGGTGGCCATTGGCCGCCCCTTTTTTTACCCTGTTACTGTTCGTCTTAGTAAGGGCCTATAAAAAGGCGTAAATAGTTTCAGTGGGCTGACTGCTGGGGCGGTGCATGCTATGGTAAAACCTGATTTTCCTTGCTATGCCGATCATGTTTGATAAGACAGACCTGCTGAAACTGGCCAAAACCCCCATGCCTTTTGGAAAATACAAGGGACGGTTGCTTATCGATCTTCCAGAGCACTATTTGTTGTGGTTTTCCAAAAAGGGTTTTCCCGAGGGAAAGTTGGGGGAACTCCTGCAGCTTTCCCTGGAAATCAGGATCAATGGCCTGGAATATCTGGTTGAACCCATGAAGAAGTTTCCCACGGTGCACTGAGTTGCGTGTCGCTGGTTTGTCGTACATGCTTGTCCCCGGCTTGATACTGGCTGGTTGGTCCTTATGGAAGGACAGCCTGCCTTGTCTTCTAGTGCTGGTGCTCATGTTTCCCGTTCTTGGCCTGATTGCGTTGAATATGCTGGAAGTGGCGCTCATGCGGCGGCGCGCCTTGGTGGGGATGTATCTGTGTGACGGCAGCTGGTTGTCCCGGCTGCTGTCCCGGAAAGTGATTCTGATGCTGTGGCAGGTGGCAAAGGCCACTTTTTTTACCTTTGTCCTGTTTCTTGAAGCCCTGGACTGGCCGGTGTGGCTTTGGTGGGTGCTGCTTGCCGATGCTTTTCTCATGTACACTGTTCATGGCTGGCTCCGGGTGTTGCTGCAAACCCAGGTGAAGCCGGGACAAGATGGTGTCATCGCCCGGCGCATACTGGTAACAGTCAACACCCTGCTGCTGGCGCTTTTGCTGGCGAGTGGGTTGATGTTTGAAAAGCAAATTGCATACAAGAACATGTCTTTGCAGGAAACCATGTTGCATGCGGCGCAGCAGGAACGGCTGGCCTGTGACCTGATGTCGCCGCTGGTGCGGCTGCAGGCTGTGCAGCATGCCCTGACTGCGCGTTTTGTCCATCAGGGGCTGGAATCCGTTGATCATGCGTGGAGCAGGATAGCGGGCTGGCTGCTGTTTTTTTTCTGGTCTGGTCTTTCCCTTTGGGCATGGAGCCGCATGCTTCTGGGAACCCTGATCCGAAAACCAGATCTTGCTGCAGCGGGGTAATGCTGTGAATCGCGGTAATACATCTTCCACCAAGCTGGTATGGCTTGGCTTCTTTGGCATGATCGTGCTGCTGGCTCTGCTCGCCAGTTTTGCCCTGTTGCTCGGAGGCAAGCAGCTGGCCGAAAAGCAGGTGCAGCAGCAGGCAGGGCCGGTTCAGGCGCTGCTGTATGTGATTCTCAACGGGGAGCGAAGGGTAGTCCCCGAAGCCAGCCGCCTGCAGCTTTCCCTGGACATGCAAGATGCAGTGGATGCCGAGCGAAAAACACTGCAGCAGCAATTGCAACAACGAATAGATGTTGCCGTGGCGACGGCGTTTGCGCCGGTGCATGGGCATGTTGGTGATTTTGCAGACTGGTATTACTCCCTTACCGGTGAATATATGCGTTATGCCCATGCTGTTGGTGGTGATATGGCAGAGTATCTGGAGCAGCGCCTCAAGGAGACGGTTTTTCTGCCTGCGGCACTGGATGTAAACCTCGATGCCATGCTGGCGGATCTGAATGCCGGGTTGCAGCAAGGGATGCAGCAGTCGGGGGGGAGGCTGGCTGCAAAATTACAGTCGTTCGTTACGGCCAACTCCCGACCGTCAGGCACGGGGGAGGTTGTTATCGGGGACAGCCTGGATCTGGATCGGTTGTTTTCCTCCAACTTGCAACTCAGCACGGCAGATGTGAGCCGGCAAGTGTTCGCCACCTTGGCAGCTACAGGGACGGGAGCGGCGCTTGCCAAGGGCATGGGTGCGGTTGTGGTGAAAAAGACCGTGGCGGAAATTGCAGCAACCAAGAGCTTTCACGCGGCTTCCGCACTTCTTGTCAAGCTGGCGGCCAAATCCGCAGTCAAGGGTGGCGGAGCGCTGGCGGGGGCCGGTGCAGGCGCGCTGGTCTGCAGCCCAGCGGGGCCGGCGGCACTGGTTTGTGGTGCAATTGGCGGCCTGGTGGCATGGGTGGCCGTTGACAAGGCGGTAATCGAGCTGGATGAGGCATTGAACCGAAAGGTGTTCGAGGAAGATATACATGCCGCCATAACGGTTCAGCAGCAGCAGTTGAAAGAATCCCTGCAGCAGGTATATGCCAAAGTTCTGGATGAAAGTTTTCTGTCGCTGCAAAAGAATGCTCAGGCGCTGGCAGCGTCTGCGGGGGAATTTATTCCGGCGGATCTGCTTCTCCATCCAGAAGACGAGACAGATTATGGAAAACAAGCTGTTTCCCCAGTGAGGTAAACTGAAAACGGCTGATGCCTGCATTGTTGACCCTGGCCCGATACCAGGCGGCAGCAGGCGCCTGCACGACATAACCCAGCGCGGCGCGTATGACTCCGGCGTGGGCGACAATGAGGATGTTCCGGCCGCCGGATTCTGAGACCGCCTGTTCCAGGGCCGTTGCTACACGGGTTCCGAATTGGTACAGGTCTTCTGCATTGCGGGGGCGGTTGTTCACCGGGTCGGTGTAGAAGGCCTGGTATTCCCCGGGACGGCTTTGCCTGATACTGTCCGGGCTGTGGCCTTCCCAGTCGCCAAAGCCCACTTCACGAAAATCCCTTTCCAGGGCTAGCGGTAATTCGTGCCTGTCTGCAAGCGCCCGGGCGAATGCAAGGCAGCGCAGCATGGGCGAAGTTATTATCTGATCCCAATGATTCTGTTCTCCCACGGCCTGCCACATTTGCCGCCAACCCTTTTCGCTGAGTGGGTCATCAATGCTGGAGCCGCGGTACAGGCTTCCCCCCAGAGGCTCGCCGTGGCGGATGAGATCGATGCGGGTGGTTTTTACGGAGGCGGTAGTTTGCATGGGTGTTGATCGTGCTCAGTCAGGTGTTGATGATAGCCACAGCAACAGGCCATAGCGAGTCCCCTTTCCCAGGGCGATGAACAGGGCTGACTGGAACAGGGGCATGCGCATCCAGCCAGCGGCTGCACACAGGGGGTCGCCGATGATGGGAACCCAGGACAGCAGTAACAGTGGCGAACCGTGCTTTTCCAGCCAGGCCAGGGCTTTTTTCTGACGCGGCTTGTGCAATCCCGCTTCAGGGAAGCGATAGCGCAGCCAGCGGCCAATGCCCCAGCTGCTCAGTCCCCCCAGGGTGTTGCCGAGGGTCGCAGTGAGCAACAGCAGTGTGGGACTGTAGCTCTGCTGGTAGTTCAGCCACAGCAGTATCGCTTCGGAGCCGCCCGGGAGCAGGGTTGCCGCCAGAAAGCTGCTGAAGAACAGTCCCCACAGCCCGCTGTTTTCAATCATGTCTGTCGGGTGCGAGCACAAACAGCACCGGGCCAGAGGATTCGATGCGGCTCAGTTGCAGCTTGTCTGTGGCCAGCTTCTGCAGTTGTAGCTCCACTGCGGCGGCTTCGTCCCTGCCGCCGGGATGTCCCCGGTAGGCGAGTACGCTGATGATGCCTAGCGGGCACAGCAACTCTTTGGCTTGCTGCAGGGCGGGCAGGGTAGTGAGGCTGGTGGTGATGGTGTTTTTGTCGCCGTGGGGCAGATAGCCCAGATTGAAGACCGCGGCCCGGATTTTTCCTTGGGTGCCGGTGGGTAGTTTGTCCCGCATCTGCTGGTGTCCGTGATGAAGGAGCTGCACCTGTGCCGCCAACCCCTGTTCCTGCAGCTGTTGTGCGGTGCGCTCCAGTGCCTGCCGCTGAATGTCGAAGACAAAAACCCTGCCTGTGGGGCCGACCTGCCGGGCAAGAAAGCAGCAATCATGGCCGTTGCCGGCGGTTGCATCAATTGCCAGATTACCGGGTTGAAGGTATTGGTCGAGAATACTGTGGGCCAGCTGGGTCAGGCGCATGGGGGATGCTGCAGGCAGGACTGGATGAATGGCAGGGTCAGCTTGTGGCGCTTTTCCGCCAACGCGGCCTGATCAAGCTGTTCCAGCAAATTCAGCAGGTTTCGGGGGCTGCGGTTGCAGTGGGTCAGCAGCCATTGCGCCACTTTGGGTTTGAGTTGCAGCCCGCGGTTTTGCGCCTGGGTTCGCAGCAGTTCCAGAAGCCCGTCCTGATCCAGCGTTTGCAGCTGATAGGTGATCCCCCAGGACAGGCGGGAGCGAAGATCTGGCAGAGCCAAGGGGAGGTGCGCTGGCCCCTGGTCGGCACTGAAAATCAGGTTTCTGCACTGCTCATGGGCCAGGTTGAAAAGCACGAACAGCGCTTCTTCCCAGCCAGGATTGGTGGCAATATGCTGTACGTCGTCCACGGCAATGATGTCCATTTCTTCCATGCCGGCGAGAAGTTCAGGGGAAAGCCGGTGCAACTGCTCCAGCGGCAGGTAGGCGCAGCTGCGCCCCTGTTGTTCCGCCTGGCTGCACAAGCCCATCAGCAAGTGGCTTTTGCCGCTGCCGGAGGCGCCGGAGATGAACAGGGTTTCGTTGTTTTTCCCGCCGGCGATTTGTTTCAGCAAGGCAAGCAATTGCCGGTTCTCCCCCGGAATGAAATCGTCCAGGGTGATTTGCAAAGGCAAGGCCACCGCCAGGGGGAGCTGGCGGTTCATGCCAGCTTTGCCGCCAGTTTTGCCAGTCTTTTCCCCTGGGCTTTGCACAGGGCTTTTTCTTCATCGGAAAGCGGCAGTTTGCTGTCATTGCCCGCCAGGTGAGAGGCGCCGTAGGGAGTACCGCCAGTGGTGGTGGACAGCAGTTCCGGTTCGGAATAGGGCAGGCCGCTGATGATCATGCCATGATGCAACAGGGGCAGCATCATGGACAACAGGGTGCTTTCCTGCCCGCCATGCAGGGAGCTGGCGGAAGTGAATACCCCGGCTGGCTTGCCTATGAGCGCGCCGCCCAGCCACAGGTTACTGGTGCCGTCGAGGAAATACTTCATGGCGGCAGCCATGTTGCCGAAACGGGTGGGGCTGCCCAAGGCCAGCCCGGCGCAGTTTTTCAACTCGTCCAGTTGCACATAGGGCGGGCCGGCTTGCGGGACGGGGGGGATGGTGGCTTCACAAGCTGCAGATACCTCGGGCACCGTGCGCAGCATGGATTCCATGCCGCCTTCTTCCACGCCCCGGGCCAGCAGGCGCGCCATTTCCGCGGTTGCCCCATGGCGGCTGTAGTACAGAAGTAGTATATAGTCGCTCACAGGATCTCCAGCACTTGCTCTGGTGGCCGGCCTATAGCGGCTTTTCCGTCCTTGATGACGATGGGGCGCTCAATGAGTCTGGGGTTCTCCAGCATGGCCACGATGAGTTTGTCGCGGTTCAGGCTGGGGTTGTCCAGCCCCAGCTCTTTGTATTCCTTTTCCTTGGTGCGCATCAGCTTTCGGGGTTCAAGTTTCAGCATGTCCAGCACCTGTTCCAGTTCCTCGCGGCTGGGTGGGGTTTTCAGATACTCCACGATCTCTGGTTTGACGTTGTTGTTCTCCAACAGTTGCAGGGTCTGGCGGGATTTGCTGCAGCGCGGGTTGTGATAGATCTTGATGCTCATTTTGAGGATCCTTTCATTGCCTGATATACAGATTGTAAACGGGAATATGGGCGGGGTGTAGGGGTATCACAAACTGCTGGTTTTCAGTACCCTGTGAAAACCCGTATTTTTCAGGATTCACCATGCCAGAGTTTCTTTCCACAGCCGCTGTTTTCCTGTACCGCGTCATGAAGCGTTTTCTTGCCGATGGCGGGCTGGAAAGGACGGGTTCTCTTGCCTATACCACCTTGCTGTCGCTGGTGCCTTTGATGACAGTGGTGCTTGCCATCCTGTCAGCATTTCCCATTGCCGAGAAAGTCAGCGACATCGTGCAGGATTTCATTTTCCAGAATTTCATGCCTGCTTCCGGGGAGGTGGTGCATCAGTATCTGTTGGAATTCAGCAGCAAGGCATCCCGGCTCAGCGGTGTGGGTTTTCTGGCTCTGTTGGTGGTGGCCATCATGCTGATGGCCACCATTGACAAGACATTCAATGCGATCTGGAAAGTCCGGCGCAAGCGGCGGGCGCTGAGCAAGTTTCTGGTGTATTGGACGGTTCTGTCCATGGGGCCGGTGCTGGTTGGGGCAAGTGTGCTGGCCACTTCCTACCTGATTTCGCTGCCCATGATTTCCGAGGCCACCGCCAGCGGCATGGGCCGCACTCTGCTCGAGTGGGTGCCGACGCTGGCTTCCGGAGTGGCGTTTACGCTGCTGTACTGGCTGGTGCCCAATCGGCCTGTCAGGTTTTGGCATGCGATGCTAGGCGGTGCTGTTGCCGCCGTGCTGTTCGAATTTACCAAACAGGGTTTTGCCTGGTATCTCACCACCTTCCCCACCTATGAAGCCATCTATGGGGCGCTGGCGGCGATCCCTATCTTTCTCTTGTGGATCTATCTGTCCTGGCTGGTGGTGCTGTTTGGGGCGGAGTTCACTTATGGGCTGGGTGTATATCGGCGGTTGGTGCGCCATGGGGACGATGCGGCGGCCGAACTGGAGAATATGCTTTGTCTGCTGCTGCAACTTGCATGTGCCCAGAAAAAAGGCACCGCGTTAGCTCTGCGCAAACTGCAGCACTGCAGCGCAGACGCCGAGCACCTGCTGACGAGGCTGCTGGCGCGCAAGCTTGTGGAGCGCAACGAAAAAGGGCGCTGGTTGCTGGCCAGGGGCAGCCAGGACATCACCCTGTATGAAGTGTATCTTGCAGCAGATCACCGCTTGCCCGTTGCCTCTGAGCCAGCCTGGCCCAAAGGTTCGGCCTTGGGGGAATTGTATCGGCGGGTGGATGCTTCCCTTGCGGAAATACTCAGCCTGCCTCTTGCCTCACTGGATCAGGAAAAATAGCGGGCTGCGTCTTCAGGGGTTTCCTGTCGGTGCTGTGCCTTTGGCGGCCCGTTGCTCCTGCATCTGGCGCACGGTTTCACGCTGCTCTTTCTGTTTCGCTGTAAGCGCAATGGCATCGAGATAGGGCACGACGCCCTGGGCGCGTATGATCTCCCGGCCTTTTCTGGAAAGCGCAAAGGAGATAAAACGCTTGATTTCCTTCAACTGTGGGTTGTCACGCGTCATGTAGGTGACATAGAGGGGCCGGTAAAGCAGGTAATGTCCGGACTTGATGTTTTCGTAATCCGGTGTTTTTCCTTCCAGGGCAAGGAGTTTGACATCACGTTTTCTGGCGCTGGAAATGCCGGAAATCCCGATGGCGTTGGGGTTTTCCGCTACGGCTTTCTCCAGTGGACCAGACGATGGGTATTCCGCTGATCCCCTGAATTCCTGATCAGGGTTTCCCCATACAAGTTGCCTGAGGGTGCTGCCTACTCCGGATATTTTTCCCTTGCGAACCAGGAGTTCTACGGGGGCGTTGTTTCCTCCCAGTTCTTTCCAGTTGCTTATCTTGCCCTCGTACAGATCCTTCACCTGTTTCAGGCTGATGTTGGATGCCGGATTGTCCTTGTGTACCATTACCACAAGGGCATCCCAGGCGACCGGGGTCATGCGCACGAAACGTTCTTCTGCGGCGCCTGCAATTTTTGGCCTGCATGCGCCTCCAATATTGACGCTACGATCCTTTACCCGCCGGATGCCTTTGGTTGCTCCTCCTCCTTCCAGGATAAAGTGCACACCATAGATTTTTTCATATTCAAGGGCCAACTCTTTCATGAAGGCCTTTTTGGTGATGCCGCAGCCTGCCCAGCGCAAGGTGCGTGAGTCATTGTTGATATTCGGGAGCGGGTCTGTCTGATTTTCAGCGGCTTGAACTCCGGTAATGGTTAACAGGAATCCGAGCACAATGATCAGGTTGTTTTTCACCAAATTTCTCCTGCGATATACTTTTTGTTACGGGCAAGGTAGTAATGGAACGAGCTTGCAATGGGTGAGATCATGTGGGACATAGGTGCAAAATACCCCGCAGACCCAAGCCGTGATAGATGTACAAGACTATCTGTAACAACGACGGGAAATCAAGGAACGGCTTCACGTTGTGGTGGCTCACCTGCTGTGCTTGTTCCCGGAGCGGTTACCATTTTCCCGACGCAGTACAGCTAGAGAACTGTTGGTGCCGCCAGGGGTGCCGGGCCAACAATTCCCGGTGGTTCGCATGCGCGAATTCTATCAGAAATGCCATCAGAGGTTAATAAAAATGATGCGGGCATACAGAAATGTTATTTTCAGCGGGTTCCTGCTGGCGTGTATCCAGGCAACTGCAGCCTCGGGTGTCGATTTCTCCTATCCGGATCTGGACGGTAAGATGCATAAACTGTCCGATTACCGGGGGAAATGGGTAGTTGTGAACTACTGGGCGACCTGGTGTCCACCCTGTCTGGAAGAGCTTCCGGAACTTGAGGTTTTCCACAATAGCCACAAAGACAGGGATGCGCTAGTGTTGGGGCTGAATATGGAGGATATCGAGCTGGACAAACTGCGCGCCTTCGTACGGGAGCGCTTTCTGTCCTATCCTGTTTTGCGGGCAGGTAGTTCTCCGGAAGAGGTGCTGGGCGAAATTCCAGGCTTGCCAACCACCTTTCTGGTAACTCCGGATGGGAAAGTCGTTGCCCGTCAAATTGGATATATCGATGGCAAATCCATAGAAAGCTTTATTTCACACTACAAGAATGAAGGAGGAGAAGACCCATGAAAGCGCTGCTGGCATTGTTGGTGCTGCTGTCTGTTGGGGTGTCCGCCAGCCCCAGGGATGCGGAACAGTATTTTTTCGATCAATCCTTCGGCGATTTTACCGAAGAGCTGCAGACTGCCCGTGAACAAGGAAAGAAAGGCATTCTCATCATGTTTGAAATGGATGAATGCCCATTTTGTCACCGCATGAAAACCACTGTGCTCAACCAACCGGAAGTGCAGAACTATTACAAGAAACACTTCCTGATCTTCAGTGTGGACATCGAAGGGGGCATAGAGATCACTGACTTCAAGGGCAGGCCCACCACGATGAAGGATTTTGCATTCAAGCAGCTTCGTGTACGCGCCACCCCGGTGTTCCAGTTTTTTGACCTGCAGGGAGAACCCATAAAGGGCGGACGCTATACTGGCGCGACCAAAGACAGCAAGGAATTCATGCTGCTGGGAAAATATATCGTAGAGCAGGAATACCTTACCACCAGTTTCACCCGCTACAAGCGGGAGGCCGCCAAGCGCTGAGATGGGAAGAGCGCCCATACTGTCCGGCCTGCTGCTTGCCGCCAGCGGATTGCTGGCGGAGTCCTTGCCCCAGCCACTGACTTTGCCCCAGGCGCTGAATCTGGCGGATGCGCATCATCCTGCCATCCGGGAAGCAAGAGCCAGGGAGGCGGGTGCGGGAGCGGCGCTCCTGGCCGAGGAAAGCAGTGATGACCTGCGTATTCTGCTGGAAGGCCGTCTGCAGTATCTGGAGCCATCGGTACTTTCGAGTTATCAGGAAAACAATGATAGCCGGCTGGGATTGCTGGTGGAAAAACGGCTGTATGATTTTGGCTATACCAGAGCCAGGCAGGAATCCGCCCGCTCCAGTCTGGAAGCGATCCGCTGGGATGGTTTGAGCAAGAGGCAGCGCCAGCACATCCGGGTGCTGCAAGCCTTTCTGGGGGTGCTCCTCGTGGATCTGGAATATGTGCGTGACAATGAGGCCCTGGCCATTGCCTATGTACGCCTGAACAATTTGAGGAACCAGCATGAGCTGGGGAAACTTTCGGATATCGACCTGCTGGAAAATCAAAGCCGGTACGAGGAAGCGTTGAGCCGCCGCACCGCAACCGAAGCGAAACAGCGCAGCATGCGTCTGCGCCTTGCCCTGGTTTTGAATCGACCGGGTGAGATCCCCAGTGAACTGATTCCCCCGGCCATGCCGGACATGAGCGTGACGTTGCCCACGGCGGAAATACTCGCCGAAAAGACATTGCAGAATAACGCCGCCCTGCAGTCCCTGCGAAAACGTATTGTGGCGGCGGAACAGATGCTGGTGGCGGCGCAAAAGCGCTATGGTCCCGTGCTCCGGGGAGAGCTTGGAGCCTATCAATATCACAGGGATACCGGTTCTACCTCACCCTTTCGTGCGGCTTTGGTGCTGGAAATGCCGCTATACAGCGGCGGTCGTGAGCAAGCGGAAGTGGCCAAGGCGCGGGCGGAGCTGCTGGAATACCGGGCCCTGAAAGGGAAACTGGAGCTCGAATTGCGTCAACAGGTGCTGGAACTGCGGCTGGAACAGGATATCCTGCGCCGCAAGCTGGACGAATTGCAGCTGCGCGAGGAGTACCGGGATCTCTATCTCGATCGCAGCCGCGCCCTGTATGACCTGGAACGCACCACGGATCTGGGTGATGCCATGGTGCAGATCTCGGCGGTAAAGCTGGAGATGGCGAAGGCGCAGTATCAGTGGATGATCAACCAGGTGCAAATCAGGATGCTCACAGGCGAGCTGCTACAACAGGAGGAGCAGGAAGGATGAGATATTTCACATTGTTGTTTCTGCTGTTGGCAATGCCCTTGGCGGCCGCGGCAGAATACAAGGCGCACCTGGAGCCAGGCAGGCAACTGACTCTGGGCACACTCGTTTCCGGCGTTGTAGGGGAAGTGCGTGTCCAGCCCGGGCAGACAGTCCGGCAGGGGGAATTGCTGCTGCAACTGGATCAGCGGGAATTTCTGGCGCAACAGCGGCGGGCGCAATCCAGGCTTGCGCGGGCAGAAAGCCTGCTGGGCGAAGCGCTGCGGGAGGAAAACAGGGCCAGGGAGTTGTATGACAGAACCCTGTTGTCAGATCATGAAATGCAAAAGGCCCAGATCGGAAGACTGGAAGCCGAAGCAAGAAGGCAGGATGCCGCAGCCGAACTGGTGCAGGCAAAACTGAACCTGGAACGTTCGCGTATCATCGCCCCCGAGGATGGCCGGATACGGGAGGTGCTCGCGTGGCAAGGCCAGCCATTACAGAATGCCCTGGAGATTCAGCCCTTGCTGGTGCTCGCCACCATGGATTTCCTGAAGCTCACCCTGTTGCTGCCAGAAAGATCCCGGATTGACGCCGTCCAGGTATTGATTGGTGATCAATGGCAAAAGGCCGTCAGGTTCGTGCTGACGCCAGTGGTGGGGGAAGGATCTTCCTGGCGGCTCGAGGCCTGGGTGAAGGGTTCGGCGGCTGAACCAGGAACGGAAGTGAGAGTGCGGCTGGAGTGATCTGTGCGCGCTGCATCGTTTCCGGTCGTGTGCAGGGTGTGTGGTTCCGGGAGAGCACCCGTACCCGGGCGCAGCACCTGGGGCTTTCCGGCCGTGTGATCAATCTCCCTGATGGCACCGTGGAGGTAATCGTTTGCGGTGAGGATGATGCCGTGGCCCGGTTACAGGCATGGCTCTGGTCGGGGCCGCCCATGTCCCGGGTCGAGGGGGTGGTCTGCGAGCCACTTCCAGGATATACGCCGCGCCCGGGCTTTCGTACCGGCTGAAAAACGTCAGGGTGTTCCTTTCAACTCCGGGGGACGGAAGCGGCTGTCGTTCCGGCCGAAGCCGGGATGGTCGGGGCGCTGCATGAATGTATTTTCCGCTTCCGGTGGATTGGCGAAGGGTCTGGGCGCCGGGTTGGCGGGCTGCTGGCCGTACATGGGAGGCTCGGCTGGAGAGGGCTGGCTGTTCCACTTTGGCGTGATGGCGGGCGGTGGCGGGTCATAGGTTGGTGCACTATTTCCTGGCAAGGAATCCACCGGATAGCCATAGGGAACCGTGTTGCTTCCGGTAGTATAGGGGAACGCACCATATGCAGAGGGGTATTGATTGTCCCGGGAAGGAAAGGTTTGGTAAGCACCTGCCTGGGGGCTTCTCCGGCTGGAAGGCGCGAATTGCGGATCGCCCTGGCCGGGAAGTTCCCCGGTCGGCCGATAGGTGCCGGGGATGGGGGGGTAGGGTTCGGCCCCCTGTGCATGCAGGCTGTACAGCAGAATTCCTGCGGCAATGCTGGAAAAGAGGATTGACTTGCTAAGGGAGCCCATAATTTACTGACCTTTTTCTCGCCTGAACCCCTATACTCCGGTTGCAACTCATCCTGCCTGAAAACCCACAGATTTGGAAGCGCTTTTATGGAATTGCCAGCACTGGTCAGCGGCCGCATTTTAAAGCGCTACAAGCGTTTTCTGGCGGATGTGGAGCTTGATGGCGGAGAACTGGTGGTGGCGCATGTGCCCAATACCGGACGCATGACCGGTTGCTGGGCGTCGGGTGCCGCTGTGCAACTCAGCCACAGTGACAACCCCCGGCGTAAACTCGCCTGGACCCTGGAGCGAGTGGATATGGGAAGCGGTTGGGTCGGTGTCAATACCCAGCGCACCAATCCGGTGATAGAAGAGGCTTTGCGCCAGGAGCGGATACCGGGGCTGGGGGGTTATGCGAAGATCAGCCGTGAAGTGACGCCGCCGTTGCAAGGCCGCCGCAGCCGCCTGGATTTTTTTCTGCAGCAAGGGACTGGTGAAGACGCGTGGGTGGAAGTGAAAAACGTAACCCTGTTGCAGGGAGACTGCCTGTCTTTCCCGGATGCAGTCTCGGCGCGGGGCAGCAGGCATTTGGAGGATCTCGGTGCACTTGTGGGAGATGGCTGCCGGGGCGTGATTCTGTATGCCCTGAACCGCCCGGAAGGCTGCTGTTTCCGTCCTGCGGATGATGTGGATCCTGAATACGGCTGGCGCCTGCGTAAGGTGGTGGAGCAGGGTGTGGAGGCAATTGCGTTGCGCTTACGCCATACCGACAGCGGGATCGTCAGCGCAGAAATCGTTCCAGTGGATCTGTCAGTAGCCAGCTGAATCCGCAATCAGTCCTTTGGGCATGTGCGGAATGTGATGAACCTCTGATTGCAGCTCGCCATTTTTGCCCAGGGTAAGCATGCGCCACCCGGGAGGCAGTGCGTCCAGGCCGAACTCATCCTGCCGTGGTGAGAACTGAATGCAGGTGGAGGGGGTGGCCAGCAATTGCAAATGCCCAAGCCTGCCTTCCCAGGGCTGATGCACATGCCCCCATACAACGCCTTTTACCGCCAGATTGTCCTTGATTCGGGAGAACAGCTCCCGGCTGTTGTCCAGGCCGATATTGTCCAGCCAGCCGCTGCCCACAGGTACGGGCTGGTGGTGCAGAAAAACCAGGATATGAGGCGGTGCGTTTTCCAGTGCGCTATCCAGCATATCCAGCTCGCTTCGGGAAAGGTGGCCATGTTCTTTCCCCGGTACCTGGGAGTTGAGCAGAATCAGGCGCCAGTTTCCCAGGTCTATTTTCCCGCCAGTGGGTATTTGGTGCTTCTCCAGAACATTTTTCATGCTCAGCACATGATCATGATTGCCCGGGATGGCGGCGCCAGGGCAATGAGCGCGAGCCAGGGCTTTGGCAAGGGAATGATAGCCTGCCTTCGAGCCATCATGCGCCAGGTCGCCAGTGACAACAACCATGTCCGGATTTGTTTCGATGCAGGCACTGGACAGCACCTGTTGCAAGGCATCCAGGGTGTTCAATCCCAGCAGTGTTCCGGCGGGATCTGCATACAAGTGGCAGTCGCTGACCTGGAGTATATGCAGGTCTGATCCTTGACTTTCGTTGTTCATGGGCATTCAGTTAAGTATCGAGAATACCCAGCCTATACCCGAAAATTAACGATTGACACACCCGTGTCCGCAGAATGTGAACCCCTGCTCAGAAGCCTTCGGTAGATGTGAACAGGCCCACACGCAAATCCCTGGCGGTGTAGATTTCCCGGCCGTCCACCTCCAGCTTTCCATCAGCAATGCCCAACACCAGTGTCCGCGCAATAACCCTTTTTATATCAATGGTATACTTGACCATGCCGGCCTTGGGCAGAACCTGCCCGGTGAATTTCACCTCGCCCACGCCCAAAGCGCGGCCATGCCCCGGGTTGCCCAGCCAGCCGAGATAAAACCCTACCAGTTGCCACATGGCGTCCAGGCCCAGGCAGCCGGGCATCACCGGGTCACCGGGGAAATGGCAGGCGAAGAACCACAGGTCGGGATGGATATCCAGTTCTGCGGTGATCAATCCTTTCCCATGTTGCCCACCTTCATCGGCAATGTGGGTGATGCGGTCCATCATCAGCATCTTGTCGATGGGGAGCTGGGCATTGCCCGATCCAAAGAGTTCGCCGTGGCCGCATTTGATCAGTTCTTCTTTGCTGAAGGAGCTGGCTCGGGTCATGAGTTTGATTCCACTTGTTGTTTGATGTGATCGACAATCCCTTCCAGGGGAACCATCGTGTTGTCTTCATCCGTGCGGGCGCGGAATTCCACCTCGTCCCTGTCCAGGCTGCGCTCACCCACCACAATGCGCATGGGAATACCGATAAGCTCATGGTCGGCGAACATGATGCCGGGGCGCTGATTGCGGTCGTCGAACAGGACTTCAATGCCTGCCGCCAGGAGTTGCTGATAGAGCCTTTCCGCTGCCTCGCGCACCTTTTCTGATTTCTTCATCTGTATGGGCAGCAGGGACACCTGGAAGGGCGCAATGCTCAGGGGCCAGATAATGCCCTGGTCATCATGGTGCTGCTCGATGGCGGCGCCAACGACACGGGACACGCCGATGCCATAGCAGCCCATGGTCATGGTCACGGCCTTGCCGTTTTCATCCAGCACGGTGGCGTTCAGACCTTCGGAGTATTTCCTGCCCAACTGGAAGATGTGCCCCACTTCGATGCCGCGGGCGATAGTGAGACTTCCCTTGCCGTCGGGGCTGGGATCGCCTTCCACCACGTTGCGGATGTCCGCCACCCCGGGCAGGGGTACATCCCGCTCCCAGTTGATGCCGAAATAGTGCTTGCCGTCGATATTGGCCCCGGCGGAAAAGTCCGCCAGCACCGCCACGGAGCGGTCGGCAATGGCGGGGATGGGCAGGTTCACGGGGCCCAGGGAGCCAGGCCCCGCGCCCACGGCTTCACGAATTTCCTCTTCCGTGGCGAAGCGCAGGGGTGAGGCCACCTGGGGCAGTTTCTCTGCCTTGATCTCGTTGAGCTCATGATCGCCGCGCACCAGCAGGGCAATGAGGCCGCTTTCCGCAGCTTCCACCACCAGCGTCTTCAGCATCTGCTCCATGGGCAGGCCGAATTGCTCCACCAGTTCGGCAATGGTTCTTGCCTTTGGCGTATCCACCAGCTCCATGTCCGCTGAAGGTGCAGGGCGCTCGTTGACGGCGGGGATGGCCTCGGCCAGCTCCACGTTGGCGGCGTAGTCACTTTCCGTGGAGAAGGCGATGGCGTCCTCGCCGGCGTCGGCCAGGACGTGGAATTCGTGGGAGGCGCTACCGCCGATGGAGCCGGTGTCCGCCGCCACGGGACGGAAATCCAGACCGCAGCATTCGAAGATGCGGCCGTAGGTAGTGTGCATCAGATCGTAGGTCTGTTGCAGGGATTCCTGATCCACATGGAAGGAATAGGCGTCCTTCATGAGAAACTCCCGGGCGCGCATGACGCCAAAGCGCGGGCGGATCTCGTCGCGGAATTTGGTCTGGATCTGGTAGAAGTTCACCGGCAGCTGGCGGTAGCTCTTGAGCTGGTTGCGCGCCAGGTCGGTGATGATCTCCTCGTGAGTGGGTCCCAGGCAGAATGCCCGGTTGTGGCGGTCGTGAAAGCGCAGCAACTCCGGGCCGTACTCGTCCCAACGGCCGGATTCCTGCCACAGTTCAGCGGGCTGCACCACGGGCATGGACAGCTCCAGGGCGCCGGATCTGTCCATCTCCTTGCGCACGATGTGCTCCACCTTGCGTAACACGCGCAATCCCAGGGGCAGCCACACATACAGCCCCGAGGCCAGCTTGCGCACCAGGCCCGCCCGCAACATCAGGCGATGGCTGGGGATTTCGGCGCCAGCGGGTGTTTCCTTCAGTGTCTGCAGGGGAAACCGGGAGGTGCGCATGAGTTGCTCCGTAGCAAAAAACGCTAATTTTATCCTGAAATCGGGTGCAGCAGGTATAATTTACAGTTTACCCCCATAATCGAGTGTAGTTGGTGGCTTGAAATGTCCAAAAACAACATAAACAAAGTAGTGCTGGCCTATTCCGGTGGCCTGGATACCTCTGTGATCCTCAAGTGGCTGGAAGATGAATATGGCTGCGAAGTGGTGACTTTTACTGCGGACATTGGCCAGGGCGAAGAAGTGGAGCCGGCCCGGGTCAAAGCCGAAGCCATGGGAGTGAAGGAGATCTACATCGAGGATCTGCGTGAGGAATTCGCCAGGGACTATGTGTTTCCCATGTTCCGCGCCAATGCCATCTACGAAGGTGAATACCTGCTGGGCACGTCCATCGCCCGGCCTCTCATTGCAAAACGCCTGGTGGAGATTGCCCGAGCCACTGGCGCGGATGCCATTTCCCACGGCGCCACAGGCAAGGGCAATGACCAGGTGCGTTTCGAACTGGGAGCCTATGCCCTGATGCCGGACGTGAAGATCATCGCCCCCTGGCGGGAGTGGGATCTGCTGTCCCGGGAAAAGCTCATGAAATATGCCGCCGATCATGGCATCGATGTGGATTTCGCCAAGGCGGGGAAGAAATCTCCCTATTCCATGGACGCCAACCTCCTGCACATCTCCTATGAAGGCGACATTCTGGAAGACCCCTGGAATGAGCCGGAAGAGGACATGTGGCGCTGGACGGCTTCACCGGAAAAGGCACCGGATGAGCCTGCCTATGTGGAGTTGAGCTATGAGAAAGGTGACATCGTGGCTATCGATGGCAGAACCCTGTCTCCCGCCGAGGTGATGGAATGCCTGAACAAGGTGGGCGGCGAGAACGGCGTGGGCCGGGACGACATCGTGGAGAACCGCTTCGTGGGCATGAAGTCCCGGGGCTGTTACGAAACCCCGGCGGGCACCATCATGCTCAAGGCGCACCGGGCCATGGAGTCCCTCACCCTGGATCGGGAGGCGGCGCATCTAAAAGACGAACTCATGCCCCGTTACGCCAAGATGGTCTATAACGGTTTCTGGTGGTCTCCCGAGCGGGAAATGCTGCAGGCGGCCATCGACCAGACCCAGCAGGTGGTCAATGGCATGGTGCGGGTAAAACTGTACAAGGGCAATGTCATCGTCGTCGGGCGCAAGTCCGACAGCAACAGTCTGTTCGATGAGGCCATCGCCACCTTCGATGACGATCAAGGGGCTTATGATCAGAAGGATGCAGAGGGCTTCATCAAGCTCAATGCCTTGCGGCTGCGGGTGGCGGCAAGAAGGCAGACATAGCTTCGGGGCGGGTTTCTGGTTCGAGGCCGTACAGAATAATTCGAGGAGAGAGCAAATGAGAATAGTATTGTTTCTGGCGACATTACTGGCCAGCCAAATGGTTGTCGCGGAAAAGGCCGCCCCCCTGAAGGCGGATTATGTGGCCAAAGAAGTCGCGGACGGGGTATTTGTCATTCATGGCCCCAAAGGCCTTCCTTCGCCGGAAAACCAGGGCTTTATGAACAATCCCGGTTTCGTTGTAACGTCTGCCGGAGTGGTCGTTATCGATCCCGGCAGCAGCGTCCAGGTTGGAGAAATGGTGCTGGCGCAGGTTCGCAAGCATACGGACAAGCCGGTAGTGGCGGTATTCAACACCCACGTACATGGCGACCACTGGCTGGGAAATCAGGCGGTTTTCGAGGCATTTCCCAAGGTGAAAATCTACGCCCATCCGAAGATGATGGAGCGGGTGGAACAAGGCGCCGGCATCCAGTGGCTGGAAGTGATGATGGATTTGACCAAGGGCGCAACGGCAGGCACCCGGGTGGTATCTGCAAATACTGCTGTGGACGATGGCAGGGATATAGAAATGAATGGCGTCATTTTCCGGGTGCTGCATGACGGAAAATCCCACACTGACAACGACATCATGATTTTGCTGCCGCAGAAAAAAGTTGTTTTTCTCGGCGACAATGCCGGTTATGGCCGCATGCTGCGCCTGAATGACGGCAGCTTCCTGGGAAATATCCATAACCTCGATCGCGCAGTTGCCAGCGGCGCCACGGTATTTGTGCCCGGACATGGTCCCACGGCAGGGCCGGAAGCGGCCACCGAGTACCGGGACTATCTGCAGGCCGTTTATGATGGGGTAAAGGAATTTTTCGAGGAAGACCTCAGTGACTTCGAGATCAAGCCAAAGCTGTTGCCCCGACTGGGCAAGTGGCAGGATTGGGTAGATTTCGACAGCCTCGTGGGCAGCCACATCAGCCTCGCCTACCTGGAAGTGGAAGCGGCAGAATTCTGATGAAGCCCAGGGTTGGCGTCAGTGCTTGCCTGCTGGGGCAGGCGGTGCGCTATGATGGTGCGTCCCTGCCCCAGGCCTGGATTCAGGATCAGCTGCCCCGATATGCCCAGATCCGGCCCTTCTGCCCGGAGACCGGAGCTGGCCTGGCTGTTCCCCGGCCGGCAGTGCAGCTGGTGCGTGGCGATGATGCCCGTATTCATGCCCGTGGCGTAGAAGATCCCCGCCTGGACGTGACCGATGCATTGCACCAGTGGGCGGCAACACAGGCAGGGGAACTGCAAGTGCTGGATGGCATCATCTTCAAGTCCCGCTCACCCAGTTGCGGGCTGGGAACCACTCCTCTTTTCAATGAAAAAGCTGCTCTTCTGAAAACGAATTTTGATGGCATCTTTGCTGCATGGGTGAAAACCAGCTTTCCGGGGCTGGTGCTTTGTGACGATGTGCAGCTGGTGGAAAGGCATGGCCAGGAGCGGTTTCTTGCGCAATTGCAGAAAAAGTGATTGAAACGGAATTGCTTGCCCTTGCCAGGCAATGCAACGAAGCGCCCACCGGGGCGGCGCCTGGTTTACTCCCTGCGGGCCGCTCAGGGCGGCGGGTTGCGTTTTTGCCATACCCTGATACTCAGAGGCCAGCTGACTGGCAACAACTGCCCGGGTTGTCCCCACGCAGCGAGAATGTCCTCATATAGTTCTTCAACCGGGTCGTTTCCCGTTTCCTGCTGGTATTTCTTCACCGCTGACCAGGTGGACAAATATCCCAAGAGTTTAGACAGGCTCCATTTTGAATGCATATAGAATACAGGCGCATTGAGTTCTTTGAATGGCAGTTGAACAGCGCTGTAACCATTTTCGACCATTCTCCTTTCAAATGCCCAGTATTTCGCAAGGATAGATCCATAAAGGTGGCTTACGATCTCATCGATATCATCTGATATTGACAGTAAATTGTAGGTCCAAACAGCCAGAATGCCGTCTTCTTTCAGCACCCTGTTGGCTTCCACTGAAAATGCCTCTATATCAAACCAGTGAAAGGCTTGGGCAACGGTAATCAAATCGATGGAATATGATGCGAGGCTGCTGTGTTCTGCTGTGGCAACCTGATAGTGGATATTCTCCTTTTCGGCAGCATTCCTAATTTGTGCTTCGCTTGCATCGGTTGCGATGACTTCGGCGAAGTGCTCTGCCAACTGCAAAGCAGCTTGCCCGCTACCCGTGGCGCAATCCCATGCTTTTTGGTGATGCACAGAAATTGCCGCCAGGTAGGAAAAGAGTTCTACGGGGTAGTTTGGTCGATATCTGCTGTATTCCTTCGAGCTGTCAGAGAAGTAATCTTTGAATTTAGCAGTCATTTTCTCAATCCTGATTGTCGCTCAGAAACCGTTGACTCATGCGTACGATTTGCACCCTGTGCGGACTCTGGTTTGCTGTAATTCTGTTCGGGTTCCAGTGAAACCTGAACCGGTGGCAGAATCCTGAACCCACGGATTCAGGAGAATGTCATCCAGACTTGGCCGCAGTTTTTTTCGCTCTCCTGATCAACCAGATTTCCAGCCCCTGGCTATTGAGCTTTATATCATCGGCCAGCAGCTGTTCGATGCTGGCTCGGGACAGGCCGGGATGGTGTTGCCGGAGCTGGGACAGGGCATCTTCCATCAACGCCCTGGCTAGCCTCTGCATTCTACCTTCTGTGTCGCCGGAGCGTTCTTCTGCGAGGGCAATGTCTGCGTGGCGGTGAATGGAGTCACGTAATTGCTGTTGCCATTTTATCGGTTGCTGCAACGGGCCAAAATGGGTGAGGCAGACAAGGTTCGGCTGCATGGCCATCATCTTGTCCAGGGATTTCATCCAGGATTCAGGGTTGAATGCTACGGGCGTTGTTGTGGCCATGAGCCAGGGAACGCCCTGGTAGTCGAGTTCCCGGTAATGCAAGCCAAAGCTGTCGCCGGTATACAGCGATGCGCTTTCATAGTCGAAAAAGCAGCCATGATGATTGGCGTGACCTGGTGTGTCGATGAACGATAAATGGCGTTTCCCCAATGCAAGCGGTTCCCCATCTTCGAGGACATGGCAGCGGTTTTCTGCCGCGGGGATCAGGGAGCCAAAGGCGTGCTCAAACGTTTCCCTGCCATACACGGCTATGGCGCCTTGTTGCAGGCGTGATGGATCGATCAGGTGTGGCAGCCCCCTGGCGTGGGTCGCAAGCGTTGCGTTCTTGCAGTGGCTGAGCAAGGCGCCTGCACCTCCGGCATGATCGAGATGCACATGGGTGGGCAGAATCCAGCGCACCTGGTCAGTGGAAAAGCCAAGCTGCTGAATCAGCTGCACCAGTCCTGCAACATTATTGCGGGTGCCCGTGTCGATAAAAGCCAGTTCGCCATCATCATGCAGCAGGTAGCAGGCGGTGTGCCGTGGGCGGTTCAGGCCGGTGTCTATGCACCAGCTGTGCGCGTCTGTTACCTCATAAGCCAGCCCGTTGGTTGCCATTGTCGTTTTGCTCAGGAATCCTTTTCCTTGTTGTCTATTCCCAGCTTGCTCAACCGATAGCGAAATGAACGGAAGCTGATGCCCAGCCGGCTGGCGGCGGAGGTCTTGTTCCAGCGGGTTTCCTCCAGCGCCTGCAGCAGGAGGTTGCGTTCGACCCTCGCCAGATAATCTTCCAGGCTTTCACCTGCCAGCCTTGTTTCTGCCTCAGCGCCAATGGTTTGTGATGCATTGAGAAGGCCGAGGTCTTCGAGGGTGATGATGTCGTTTTCATAAAGTGCAAAAGCCCGCTCCAGCGTGTTTTCCAGTTCCCGCACATTTCCGGGAAACGGATGGTTTTTTAGTGCTTCCAGCGCATCATTTTGCAACGCAGGTACGGGCTGCTGGTAATTGCTTGCGATGTTTTTCAGAAGATGTTCAATGAGATCGGGGATATCTTCCGGGCGTTCGCGCAAGGCTGGCATGCCCAGTTCGATGACGTTCAGGCGGTAATACAGATCCTGGCGAAATCCACCATCCTGAACGCGTTGCGCAAGATTCTGGTGGGTAGCACTGATGATGCGCACATCCGTGCGCAGTTCTTTGATTGCGCCGACCGGGCGTACCAGTTTTTCCTGTATGACGCGCAGCAGTTTTACCTGCATGGAAAGCGGCAGGTCTGCCACTTCATCCAGAAACAGGGTGCCTCCCTCGGCTTCCTGAAACAGCCCATTCTTGTCCGCGGTCGCCCCGGTGAAAGATCCTTTTTTATGTCCGAAAAGTTCGCTTTCCATCAGCTCGTGGGGTATTGCACCACAGTTCACAGCAACAAAGGGTTTGTCATTTCTGGGGCTGAGCTGATGAATAAGCCGGGCGGCCAGTTCCTTGCCGGTGCCGGATTCGCCAGTGATATGCACTGGCGCCTGGCTGCGTGAAAGCTTGCCGATCAGGGATCGCACCTGGTTCATGCATGGCGAAGTTCCCCGCAACGGGCATTCTGCTTCGTTTTCTATGGGTGGGCGGGTGGTGCCATTCTTTGTCTGGTGCAGCTTTAGTGCGGTGTTCACCAGCTTGCGCAATACCGGCAGGTCTACGGGTTTGGACACGAAGTCAAATGCGCCTGCTTTCAGCGCCTGGATCGCGGTTTCCATGTTGCCATGGGCGGTGATCATTGCCACTGGCGTGCCTGGATACAGATGGTGTATTTCTCTGACCAGATCAATGCCATCCCCATCGGGCAGGTGCATGTCGGCCAGACAAAGATGGAACTGTTGATGGGCGAGGGCGGAGCGCGCCCTGGCCAGGTTTTCCACCGTGACGGTGTCGATATCCATGCGCGCCAGAGTGATCTCCAGCAGTTCGCGGATATCAGGCTCATCGTCAATGATCAGGGCAATGGGGCGGTTCATGTGGAAAATCCCTTTAGTTGTGGTGTTTGTTGCCAAGGCTGAATTTTAACCTGAAACAGTTGCCGCCGCTGGATACTGGCAGATAACTGATGCGGATGTTGTTTGCGTCACATAGTTCCTTGACGATATAGAGGCCCAGGCCGGTGCCCTGGTTGCTGGTGGTGAAAAAAGGTTCGAATACCTTGTCTACCACGTCCGAAGGGATGGGTTTGCCATTGTCTATGACAGCAATATAGCCTTCCTGAATGCCGGAATCCATACCCCCGGTAAGAGAGATGAGCAGGTCTCCGGCCTTGTGTGACTGGTGCTTGACGGCATTTTCGACCAAGGCGCTGATGATCTGGAATACCTGCTGTGGATCAAATGCCAGTGTTGTGTCCGGCGGTGATACATAGGAGATCATCTGGTCAGGCTGTAGCTGATGGCTGTTGCCAAGTTCCTTGCATAGCTTGCTCAACCATATATCGAGCCTGATTCTCTCCGGCTTGACTATCCGTTGCCTGGACAGGGAAAGGATGTTTTCAATGACCTGGTTCAGGCGGGAAGTATTCCCGTTGATGATTTCAGTCATGCGCCGGTCTGTTCCCTGCAGGTGCTGGGATTCCTGGAGCAGCTGGCTAGCGTGGCCGATGGCGCCAAGGGGGTTGCGGATCTCGTGGGCAATGCTGGCGACCAGCTTGCCCAGCGAAGCCAGCTTCAGCTGCTGGGCTGCTTCGGCGGCCCTGGATGCATCGTCCAGGAATATCAAGGTGCCGGTTTTTTCATTCTCGCCCAGACGCTGAAATTTGATCAGCAGGTCGCTGCCCTCCGTATGCGTATGCAAATGGCGTTGTTGAGAATAGGGTTGTTTTTCCCAGTTCTCGAGAGATTGCGCCAGGTCGCTGCTGATCTGGCTCAGGGAGTAGCCCACAGTGCTGATCGGGCGTCCGAGAAACTGCCACGCCGCATCGTTCAACATTCTGATGCGGCCGCCATTGTCCAGAACCACCACGCCAGTTTGCATATGATGTATGACCTGGTCATTCAGTTCGGTAAGGTCTGCAATATCCTTGCCCTGTTGCTTTACCAGCTTTTCACTGAGCTGGGTGCGGGCAGCCAGTTCATGGGAAAGGAAGGCCAGGGCAAAATAGGAACTGCCGAGCATGACCAGCAGCGTAAAGTTGTTGAACGGCTGTTCGTGGATGACAGACTCCAGATAGGCCCCCAGAAAAATGGCGCCAGCGGCAATGGCTGCGGAAAGCATGGCGATGCGTGTCGGCATGCCTTGGGCGCCAAAAGCAATGGAGATGCCCAGCAGTATCCCTAGGCCGGATTCTGCTCCCCCGGAGGTGTACAGCAGGATGCTGATCACAACGCTGTCAACCAGCATGGCGAAAGCGTATTCCAACTGCATAGAATCCAGATCGAAAAAACTCAGCGCCAGAGACGCGATGGCGAGAACCAGATAAGCCAGGATGGTGATGACATGGAGGGCGGGGGCGGTAGCGCCAAGAAAGGAAGAGCCTGTATTTGCCATGCTGAAGACCAGCAGGCCGATGGAAAGTATGACCCGGTAGGTAAAATACAGGCGCATCAAGCGCTTGTTGCGAGCCTGGGACTCGGGCATGAGAACCAGTCGTTCTGCCAGGCGGTCAGCACGCATCAGGGGTTGTCCTTTTGTGCATGCTCCTTGCTGCAATATGACTTGCTATTGTGCTGGACTGCTTCGTCTTCCGGAATATGCAGGCCACAATATTTGCAGGAAAGCATATTCTTGATTTGTGGCTTGGATGCGGCGGCTCGTCCGCTGCGCAAGGTCCGAAGAACCCACCAGATGAGGAGCACGGCGATTAACAGAAAGATTATTTTCATGTATAAAAGGATACTAAAAAACCCCGATTCTTTGTGTTACTTTATCACTCTTTCCCGAGAATTGGAGATATCGCCAGATGCCAGCAACCATTGCCCTTGCCCAAGGTGATTTTCTGGTTGGAGATATCAGGGGCAATGTCCGGCGGGTGCTGGATTTTGCCGTACAGGCGCGAGATGAGCAGGGAGCGTCCGCGGTGGTATTTCCCGAGCTTTGCCTGTGCGGTTATCCCCCGGAAGACCTGCTGCTGCGCCCGGAATTTCTTTCTGCTGTCGAAGATGCACTGACGTCCATACGGCAGCAGATTTCCGGCATTGATCTGGTGCTTGGCTATCCCCGGCGACAGAACGGGAAGCTGTACAATGCAGCCGGGGTTATTCGTGACAGTGTGCTGGTGGCGGAATACTTCAAGGCGGAGCTGCCCAACTACAGCGTATTTGATGAAAAGCGCTATTTTACCCCGGGTGAAAATCCCTGCGTGGTGGATGTTGCGGGGATTCCCGCGGGTTTGACCATCTGCGAAGACATTTGGCTGCCTGAACCCGCCCGCAAGGCCGCTGCTGCCGGGGCGCAGCTGATACTTAATCTGAATGCCTCGCCATACCAGACCGGGAAAGGCAGGGAGCGGGAGCAGATGGTGTCCCGGCGCGCCCGGGAAAACGGTCTCCCAGTGATCTATGTGAACCTGGTTGGCGGGCAGGATGAACTGGTTTTCGATGGCGCCTCTTTTGTCGTGGATGCTGCAGGGAAACTTCTTCAGCGCAGCATTTTTTTTGCACCTTCCGTCGAAGCGATCCCGTTCAGGGAGAGCGGGCAGCCATTGCCGGGAACAGTGACTCCCTGTCCGGATGAAGAAGAGATGATCTATCGCGCTCTGGTGACGGGAGTTCGTGACTATGTGGGGAAAACCGGCTTCCACGGTGTGGTGCTGGGGCTTTCCGGAGGTATTGACTCGGCATTGACCCTGGCCATTGCCGTCGATGCCCTGGGGGCAGGCCAGGTGGAAGTGGTGCTCATGCCGTCCCGCTATACTGCCGATATGAGCAACGAAGATGCTCTGGAACAAGCGCGCCGCATGGGGGTCAGGCACAGCATCATCCCCATCGAGCCCGCCTTCAATGCCTTCCTGGAAATGCTGCGGGAGGAGTTTTCCGGGCAGCCCATGGATGTTACCGAAGAGAATATCCAGGCGCGTTGCCGGGGCATTATCCTCATGGCGATCAGTAACAAAAGCGGGCGCATGCTGCTGACCACTGGCAACAAGAGCGAAATGTCCGTGGGTTATGCAACCTTGTATGGTGACATGGCCGGCGGTTTTGCCCCCCTGAAAGACGTGTTCAAGACCATGGTATACAAGCTGTCGCGCTGGCGTAACCGGAATGCAGAAGTCATTCCTGAACGAGTCATCGTACGGCCACCGTCTGCGGAATTGCGCCCGGATCAACAGGATACGGACAGCTTGCCGCCATATGATATTCTGGACGAGATACTGCGGCGTTATGTGGAGCAGGATCAGGGAGTGCAGGAGATTGTGGCAGCTGGCTTTGAAGAGCAGCTGGTGCAACGCATCACGCGCATGGTGGACAGAAATGAATACAAGCGCCGCCAGGCTCCGCCGGGGGTGAAAGTCACCCGGCGTGCATATGGGCGCGACCGGCGTTATCCTATCGTCAATGGTTATTATTAGCCCGGCCACCAAAAATGTCGTCCTGTTTGAAGCACCTGACCAATTGATAATGCAAGAAAGGCCGCCCTGTCTGCGCGGGCGGGCTGCGTTATCAACACTTGCTGTAGAATGACTACAGCGGCGTATTGATGCCTTGCCACCCGCGCAGACAGGGTGGCTGAGGGCGATATATTTGGTGGCCGGGTTACTACCCGGCGTGCCGGATCCGGAAAACTATCAAGGGGAAGCGAATGAAAAAAATTGAAGTCATACTGAAGCCTTTCAAACTGGATGATGTCCGCGAGGCGTTGTCGGAAATCGGCATTACCGGAATGACGGTTACGGAGGTCAAGGGTTTTGGCCGCCAGAAAGGGCATACCGAGCTGTATCGCGGCGCCGAGTATGTGGTGGATTTTCTGCCCAAGATAAAACTGGAGCTGGTGGTCAAGGAAGAGCAGCTGGATTCCTGTGTTGAAACCATTGTTGGCGCTGCGCGTACAGGCAAGATCGGTGATGGCAAGATTTTTGTGTCAGCGGTAGAGCGCGTAGTTCGTATTCGCACTGGCGAGGAAGATGCGGAAGCCATCTGAAAGGGCCTTTAATTCCGGTGCAATTTCCGGGTTGATCGTCATCCAGTGATTTGCAGCCAAACCGTGTTGAATCCGGCAGGCTCCTGGCAGGGGCGCAGGCCAGGAATGAGCGGTGACACACTTTGCGGGTAATCGTTATTTTATTACGGGAGGAGGCTTCCCCCGTATTCTCAGTTGTCTTCCAGAAACCTCTGCCATTGTTCGATATACAACGCTTCTTCTTCAAGAGCGGGAGGAAACACCAGGCGTACACCGGAAAACAGGTAGCCGGCATCTGGTAATCCGGCGCTACGGATGCTGATCCGGCGCAGAGCTGGTTGCGTATGAATACAGCCACCGCGCAGCGCCGGGCGTTGGTCAGCAAATTCCTGTGTGCGCATTTCAGGGTCTACAGGCGCTTCATAGTCCTGGTAGGGATGCAGGGGGTTGCTACACCATTCCCACACCCGCCCGCCATTTTGCAATGCACCGATGCGGGCAGCCGCTTCCCAGTGGTACTCATGGGGCAGCACCGCGCCGCTGAACCCTTCGATGCGTGCTGCGGCCCAGTTTGCATAGGCCTGGGCCTCGTACCAGGAGATGCCACTGACGGGAAGATCGGGCAGCAGATCCATGGGGCCGTTCAAGCCCAGGGCGTACCAATTTCCGTTTTGATCCTGCCGCCAGTGCCATGGGCAGGTGATGGAATGGCGTTGCTTCCAGTCCCCTCCCGGTTTGCTCCAGTAGCAATCCTGGTTGTAGCCGCCGTCTTGCAGAAACGCCAGCCATGCAGCGTTATCTGCAGGTTTGTTGCTGATGCGGAAATTGCGCATTTCCACCATTTGCATGGGCTGTTCGTTGTCGAACATCACCCCGTCGCGGGCGCCGATGCGGTAGTGCCCCTGGGATACTTCCGTGCTGTCCGCAACTGGTGGGGATGCCTGCAAGGGCTGCTTGACATGGTATTTCCCCTCCTGGGTCACGGAGCGGGCGTGGCGCACGGACAGCATTTGCTCGTAGATTCGCCCGTGAACCTGCACCAGGTAATCGACAAGCCAGCCTTTTTTCAGCCAGGGGTGATCCGGCAGCTGTGCGGGGTTGGCCAGACGGGACAGATGTTCATCCTGTACTTCCAGCGCCCAGTTGAGCAGGTGCTCCTTGGGAGGGAGCTGTTGTTCCTGCTGTGCACTTCGGGGCAGGGGCCGGGCAAAAAACTGCCGCACCCTCTTGCTCAGATCATCCTCTGCGAGGATTTTCTCCCGCAGCCACCATAGTTCCAGGTAGACGCTGCGTCCCAGCAGCCAGCCGATGCCGGGGAGGTCTGGGTGATATTTCCGGTTGATGTCTTCGGCAGGAAGATCTTCCACCAGTTGGGTAACAAGCTGGTGGATGTTACTGAGGGCGCCCAGACTTTGTGGCTGGATCATCCCAGTTCGGGCGTTTCCGCGGTAACCATGAACACCACCCGCTCGGCGATGTTGGTGATGCGGTCGCCGATGCGCTCCAGGTGGTAGGCGATCCACAGCAAGTGGGTGGCATGCATGCTGGTATCCGCTGAACTCATGACGGTCATCATCAGGCTGGAACAGGCTTCTTCGTCCAGTTCATCCACCTGGCTGTCATGGGAGGCAACGTGCTCGGCAAGCCCTGCATCGAGGTTTTCATAGGCTTCCATGACTTGCACCAGCATGTTCTGGCATAAATCGCCCATGGTGGCAAGACGATCCATGGGGCCGGAAAAATCGCTGGCATCCATGTTCAGGACAATATTGGCGATATCCTTGGCATGATCAGAAATGCGTTCCAGTTCGGTGGAGATCTGCAGGCTGGCGACAACCTCGCGCAAGTCGCTTGCTTTCGGTTCCAGGGTGGCGAGTATCTGCAGGCATTCTTTCTCGACGATGCGCATGAGAAGGTTTTGCTGCAAATCTGCGTCGACTACTTTTTGCGCCAGATCTGCGTTTTGGGTTTTCAAGGCTTCCATGGCCTGCTCCACGGCCTGATGCGCATTGTCTGTCATCGTGAACAGGTTGTTATGGATCTGGGCTTCTGCGCGGGCGAGGAGCCTGTGTGGTGTGGTCATGCCGCGTTCCGGTAAAGGTTTGGATACGTTGATTTTATCATGATCCTGAGTCCGTGGGTTCAGGGCGGTTGCAGCGCGTATGATATTGATTTCCCGGTGAAATCAAAAAATCCTGGCTTCACCCTCAGGTTAAGCGGGCATTTTTTGAACCGCTGGGGGATCAAGCGCTTGCGCTATGCGCCGTTATGAACCCACGGATTCAGGATGATGTGCAGATGCCGGTCAGGCAAACCTCTTCTGCAGATAGGCAATGATCTCGCTGGATTCGTACAGCCAGGTAGCGCTGCCGTTTTTCGCTTCGATGCGCAGGCAGGGGACTTGCTGCTTGCCGCCCTGTTGCTCCAGTTCCTGGCGATATTCGGGATCGTTTTTTGCATCCCGCAATTCGATATTCAATCCCAGTCTGCGAATGGCGCGCCGGGTTTTTACGCAAAAGGGGCAGGCCGCATACTGGTAGATCGCCATGTTGGCGGTCTGCGCATCCAGTTGCGCCTGTTTCTCCGGGCTGTGTGCGGGTTTCCTGGGCTGGGTGAGCCAGTCGAAGAACAGAATGATGCGTCCCAGCAGCCAGCGTATGATGTCCATTATTTTGCCCCTCCGCCCAGGCAGGGCGGTGAGTTGCGGGTATGGCCGTTCCTTTCCGACCACTCTTCCGGTGTCATGGTGTGCAGGGCCAGGGCATGAATGCCGCTGGCAAGCTCTTCCGCCAGGGCGGCATTGACCAGGCGGTGGCGCTGCAACAGGGATTTGCCGCTGAACTGCTCGGAAACCACAGTCACCCTGTAATGTGATTCGGCATCTTCAGGGACATTGTGCATGTGGGTTTCGCTCAGTACTTCCAAATGCATGGGTGATAGTGCCTGTTGCAACTTGCGTTCAATGGTCTGTTGTCTGTTCATGGGCGTATGGTGTCCCTGGATGCTCGTGATATCAACGGATATTTTGTGTGCCTATATCCCATCCCGGAACAAGTGCACCGGGCCATGGGCAGGCTATTATTTTTGGTCAGGCGCAAAACCGGGAAAAGTGGTGATATTGCTGCTATCCCCAACATCGAAAATCATGTTCTGTCCGCGTTTTTCCACCTCGTCGATGCGTATCACCGCATGCATGGGCACCAGAATGCGGCTGGTGCCGGAAAATTCGTCCTTGAGGCGCTCTTCTGCAGGATCGATCACCACGGAAGTGTGCTCATTGAACAGCAAACCGGTGATTTCCACGAAGCCATAAAGCTCTCCCTGGCTCACCTGTTCTGCATGGAGCTGGTATACCTTGCCCTGGTTGTGGAAGGAAATGCGGAATATGCGCATGAAATAAGTGGCCAGATGATGATTCGTCCGTCGATTATACCAATGTCGGGCCGCTGTCTGTGCTGTAGAATCCAGGAACCAACCATGATTGTGAGCGGCATATGTTTTTTGATAATAAAAAGGGCAGGGCTGCCGGATGAGTGGCAGCGGATTCTGGAAAAAACTGGAAACGGCCCGCCCCGGTGATTCCGTTCCCTGGCCGCAGGTGCTGGAGCAGATTCCCTGGAATGCCGATGGTCTGATTCCGGCCATTGCACAGCAATATGATACGAGGGAGGTGCTGATGCTGGCCTGGATGAACCTGGAGGCGCTGGAGGAAACCCTGGAGAGAGGCAGGGTATGCTACTGGTCACGCTCACGTCAGCAACTATGGCGCAAGGGCGAATCTTCCGGTCAGGTTCAGAAACTCAGGGAAATGCGTTTCGATTGTGATGGTGACACCCTGCTGCTGCTGGTCGATCAAACCGGCCCCGCCTGCCATACGGGCAGGCGAACCTGCTTCTTTAACCGGCTGCAGGACGGCAAGCTGGTGGTGGACAAGCCCGTGCTCATCGACCCAAAAACACTTTACGGGAAGTAGCCATGCCTGAGGTAATTCCATTACCGGCTTTTGATGACAATTACATCTGGCTGCTGAGGCGGGAGGCTGTGGCAACCTGCGCAGTGGTTGATCCTGGTGATGAAGATCCGGTCATTGCATACTGCCGGACCCATGGCTTGCAGTTGTCTGCCATTCTGATCACCCACAAGCACAGTGACCATACCGGGGGTGTACAGGAGTTGAAGCGGTGCTGGCCTCAGGCGGTGGTATACGGCCCCGCTCACGAATCGGTAACCGGAGTGGAAAAAAAACTCACAGAGGGAGACGGCATTGTGCTGCAGGATTTGCAGTTTGCATTGCAGGTGCTGGATGTGCCTGGCCATACGGAAGGGCATGTTGCATACCATGGAGAAAACCTGCTGTTCTGCGGGGACACCCTGTTTGCCGGTGGTTGCGGGCGGGTGTTTGGCGGCAGCTTCGAACAACTGAGCGATTCCCTGCGGCGGATTGCCGCCCTGCCCCCGTCAACCCAGGTGCATTGCGCCCACGAATACACCCTGGCCAATCTGGGGTTTGCCAAATGGGTGGAGCCGGAAAATCCGGTATTGCTCAAGCGCATCCAGCAGGATCGGGACAAAAGGGCGCGAGGGCTGCCGACAGTTCCTTCTTCCCTGGCGCTGGAGCTGGCGACCAATCCTTTTTTACGCACGGATGAGCCAGCAGTGATAAAAGCCGCAGAAAAATGGGCCGGCAAACCCCTTTGTGGACATCGGCAGGTGTTCAAGGCGTTGCGCCAATGGAAAGACAGGGATTACGATTGAGCAGGTACAATGTTTCCAGACATAAGGGCACCTCTATTAATTCATGATCGGCATCTACGCACATGAGGGCAGCGAGAACAAGGTGAATTGCGCTTGCGCAAGAGAAGCTGCCTTGGGGCATTTGCTGCGATCTTCGTCTTGTTCTCACTGCCCTCATGCACGAATCTGCTCAAACAGAATGAATAGAGGTGCCCTGAATTAAGACGAACAGTAACAAAGCCCCATTCAGAGGCCGCTGAGTGAGGCTTTGCTACTGCTCGTCTTAGCATGCAGGGGTTTCGCTGATCGCTCCCTTGCCTATGCCCTCAAAAGCCCGCACAAAAAATCTGTCCTGGGGGAATTCATGTTCCAGTATTTCACGGATATGGCGGGCAATGTTCTCCACGGTAGATTCTGTATCAACCAGGTAACAGCGATCTGCGGGCAGCTCCAGCTCGAATTGTCCCTGTTCCGCTGTGTAGGAAAAACGGAAGCAGGTTTGATCATTGTGTGAAGTAATGGCAACCATATCCTCTTCCATACCGATATAGGTGTCCCGGAACTGCGCCGCCCAGCGTTTTTCCTGCACAGGATCCGCCTTTCCGTTGCGCAGAATCTGTATTCGTGAGCGGTGGCCGTGGGCAATGCGCTGGCAGTTGCCGCAATGTTGCTTCAGGCCATGGCTGTATTGGTAGAATTCGCCCTGGATTGTTTCGGGGGCAAGCCTGAGGGTCATGGATTGGATATTCCCGGGCAGGGTGGGGAACAGCGCATGGTGAATGGCCAGGGCTACGTTTTCCGTGGTAATTTCGGCTCCTGCAATGAACTGCACTGCTTCCGGCGGCCCCTGATGGCGGATGCGGTTGCCGTTGTCCAGGTGAAATACCAGGCAGTCGCCGCGGATCTCAAGGCCGGGGGCATCTGCCGGCAGCAGCAGGCGGTGATCGAAGCTGGCGTCGATGAGCGCCTTGAGCTGGTGTTTGACTTCGGAAAAATCCACCACCATACCCTGTGCGTCCAGGCCGCCCTGCAATTCGATATCCACCTGCCAGCTTTCCCCCACCAGCCCCCGCGCAGAATGCAGGTAGGAAAAATCAAGAACGGTGAGCTGGTTGACGAACAGGCGCATGGGCTTGGTAGTGCGGAATGGGGGTGGTCTGTATTATCCCTGAAGCGGGATGAGGAAGACACTGTTTCGATAACCCGGCCCAATGGCAGGAATACGGCTCCCGCACATCAATGTGCTCGCAGCATAAGCACGTTCCCGTGCAAAAAAGAAGGCACCTGTTCCGGTTGGAGACCGTGCACGGGTTAATACTAGCTGGCGATTCCGGGATTTCCCTTCACACCAATCAATAGTGGGGTGTTGAGTTTTTTTACCTTCACCGTACCCTGTTCTTTCAGGTAGTCGGCAACCACGTCCCAAATCGGGCGGCCCGGCGATTTGGAACCTACGGTAGCCCAGCCGGAAACCATGTATTTCTTCTGGGCCTCGATTTTGCTGCCGTTGTCCAGGGTCATGTTGGTGATGCGCTTGCCCATGGTCTGTCCGGGTTCACACACATAGTCCAGCCCGCCAAGCCGCACCATGTCACCTCCCTGCTGGTAGTAGGGGTCGGGATTGAACAGGTTGTCAGCTACATCTTCCAAAATGGCCTTGATCTCCTCGCCGCTCATTTCCCGGCGATAGGTTTCCGGGTAGGTGATGCAGGTCTGATCCATGACATGATCCATGGTGATGTCCTGACCGGGCAATACGCTGGTGCCCCAGCGGAAGCCGGGAGACAGGGAGATCTGGGTGTCGTTGATTTTGTTCAGGGCATCGCAGATGATCTGATCGAAGCTGCCGTTGAAGTTGCCGCGGCGGTACAGGGTCTCTCCGGCCACGGCCAGCTTCTTCTCCAGCTTGTCTTTGTAGGGCGCGCGCACCTTGTCGATATAGGTCTGCATATCCTTGTCTGCTTCGAGCAGGTTGGAGAATACGGGCACCAGACGATAGCGGTAGTCCTTGAGCCTGCCCTTGCGGACATCCAGATCCATAACCGCCAGGAACTTGCCGTTGGAGCCGGCGTTGGTCACCAGGGTTTTGCCGCCCTTGTTGCTGATCTCCACGGGACGGGGTACGCCATCATGGGTGTGGCCGCCAAAGATAACGTCGATGCCGCTGACGCGGGAGGCCATTTTCAGATCCACATCCATACCGTTGTGAGAGATGACCACTACAAGATCCGGCTTTTCGGTTTCTCGTACCTGATTGACCATGCTTTGCATGCGCGCATCCTGGATGCCGAAGGTCCAGTCAGGAATGAAGCGCTGCGGGTTGGCGATAGGCGTGTAGGGGAAAGCCTGGCCGATTACCGCCACACGCATGCCATTGATGGATTTCATGGTGTAGGGCTTGAACGCCAGGCCGCTGTCCTCATCGAATCCGGAAAAATCAGGGAAGCGATAATCGAAAAGCGCTTCTTCGTTTACGCTCACGTTCTGGGCCACAAATTCACCTTTGAAATCACCAATATTGGTGATGATTTCCTTGTCCAGATAGGTGAACTCCCAATGGCCGGTCATGACATCCACGCCAAGGAGGTTGCAGGCCCCGACCATGTCCTTGCCGCGGGTCCAGTATGCGGTGCCGGAACCCTGCCAGGTATCACCGCCATCGAGCAGAATGCTGTTGCCGTCCCCACGTTCGGCGCGCAGGCGCTTCACCAGGGTGGCAAGATGGGAAAAGCCGCCAACCTTGCCATATTTCCTTGCCGCATTATCAAAATCCAGGTAGGTAAAGGCGTGGGATTCGATGCTTCCAGGAGTAATGTCAAAATGCTGCAGAAAATTCTTGCCCACAATATGGGGGGCTTTTCCCCTGGCGGGGCCGATGCCGAGATTGACGCTGGGTTCGCGGAAATAAACCGGATTCAGCTGCGCATGGCAATCTGTCATGTGCATCAGGCACAGGTTGCCGAATTTTGGTATTTCGTACAGATCCGAGGGCTTTTTTGCCGCTGCAAAAGCTGATCCGGGAAGCATGCCGGCAGCGCCTGCCAGTCCCATCAACTGTACAAATTCTCGTCTTGATATGGTCATCGGGAATATCCTGTGAGTGACCCTGAACCTGAGGGTTCAGGAGTAACAGAAAAGTATGCCCTTCTCCACAGGGAAAAGGGCACTGGACGAGCAGAAGAAAATCAGCGGATCTTGGCGCTTAGGGAGTCGCCATTACCCTGGTTGTCTTTCCACGCAAGCTCAATGGTGTCATCTTTGTTACCGCCTTTGAACTTGAATGCCAGATAGGGGTTTTTGGAAACCGCGCCGCCCCACTCACAGTTGATGACTTCCTTGCCATTGTGCTTGCATACCACTTCCTGGATGAAGTTGGCGGGGATCATTTCGCCGGTTTTCTTGTTCTTGCGCAAACCGGTTTCCATGGGGTGGGTGATCAATGCCTTGACCGTGGTGACGCCATTTTTCGCCTTTGCGCGAATCTTGATGGTTTTAGCCATTTGAATATGCCTCTTGATTTGATCAGCCGCCGCAGCCGCCAATGGTGACTTTTACGCCTTTGCGCGCCGAAAACAGTTTGCCATTTGCCTTGACCACAGCGATGACATCGCTGGTTTTGCCCATTTTTACGCGGGTGGAGACATCAGGCAATGAGCCTTTGGGGAGATGGAAGACGGCTGCCAGGGGGCTGGCATTTTTTTCCACCAGCAAGGTGATGGATTCGACGCCATCCATATTGGTGGAAACGGATACGGGCACCACGGCGCCGTTTTCGGCAATATCTGGCGCCTTGATGGTGATGTCCTTGGACGGCGTGGTGACGGGGTCGCCGACAACTCCGGCAATGGCTTCATCGATGTTTTTCGAGGTGAAGGCGTTCTTGTTCCAGGCGGCCAGTACGGCGCCCGGGGTGAGCAGGCCGGCAGCTGCGCCGAGGGTTCCTGCTGCCAGCGATCCCTTGAGGAATACGCGGCGTTTTTGATTAAGACTCATAATAGCTTCTCCAGTATTTTAATGATTGGGTCTTTTGATGTCGGTTGATCAGAAGCGTGGGCCAGCGTTTTTCTGCTCCATGGCTTGTTTGTAGCCGGCCTCTGCCTGGAATGTTGCAATTTCCAGCAGCTTGAGCGCCTTTTTGTAATCCCCGGCTTCTGCAGCCTTGATGGCGCTGGGCAGATACTTTTTCTTGGATTTTTTCCAGCGGATATCCCGCCATTCTCCGTCAACGGCGGCTGCTTTCTCGACGGCGGCCTGCGCATTTTTCAGGGCAACCTCATACTGGGCCTTCATGCTGGCGGGTTTTTCCGGTGTGGTGGCGTTGCAACCTGTGATCAACAAGGCCAAGCCAAATGCTGTGATTAGTTTTTTCATTTGTTCGTCTCCCCGTTACTCACGGTAACCTGGTGCGTTGATTGCCAGGCCATTTGACATATAGGTGTGAAAGAATTCCAGATTGCGGTATTGCCTGCTTTGCGCCTTGAAAGGACGGGCGCGAACCTGCTTGTTGCAGCCGCCATAGCGCCGGTGCAGCGTACCCATGCCGTCACCGTTGGCCGCTGCTTTTGACCATTTGGCGCGGAACACCGGGAAATGTGTGGTTTGTCCCAGCCCGGTGCTCAGCAGCTGGCCGCGAACGCGATGGCCAGGATACTGGATATGGCAATCTGCGCAGGCCAGGTTCAGTTGGCCACGCTTGGCGTAGTAGAAGTGCTTGCCTTCTTCATAGGCTTCCAGCGCCTTGGGATCGTCGGGGATAACCACGTTGATTTTCTGGCCCCGGGCCTCATAGCCGAGGAAAGCGCCCAGATGGGCGATTTTGCCTTTCTTCCAGCCAAAGGGCTTTTCACCATTATCTTTCAGGCATTTGTTGATGTCGCCCTCCAGGGTGACCACCTGGCTGCTGGCCTTGTCCCAGTGGGGATACTTCACGCGAACTTTCGATGGATCCTTGCCGAAGCAGCTGGCGAAACTCTTGCCGTTCCTGAACGGGGTTTCCCAGATTTCACGACCTTTGTCTATATAGTCTTCATAGGGAGGAAATTCCTCCATGGATTCCCATTGCAGGCGCTTGCTGGCATCCAGGGCATAGGGACCATTGCCAAAGTCGTCCAGCTGGATGCCGGGGAAGCGTTGCTCATAATAGGTCTGGAATTTTTCCAGATCTTCCTTTGGACTGGATAGTGCCTGGGTTGCAGTTGCCACCAAGCCGGCAGAAAGCAACAGGGTTAGGATTTTCTTCATGATTTCTGTCCTCTTGCGTCCGCTGTTACAGACTGTAGATGTAATCGGTCACCAGATCGACTTCCTTCTCGGAAAGGATCCTGTGGCGACCCAGGGGTGGCATGATGCTATGGGGGTTGATCGCCGTGGCATCCCAGATCTGGGCGCGCAGCTTGGCTTTGTCTGGAAAACGGCTTTTCATGGCGACCAGGGGCGGGCCGATGTTGCCTGGCAGGGTGCCGCCTTCGATATGGTGACAGGTCAGGCAGTTACCTTTTGATCGGTCAAAGGCAATTTTCTTGCCAGCTTCCAAATCGGCTGCGCTGGCCTGGGCGGACAATACCAGCCCGATGCACAGGGCCAGGGCAGTGGCTGTGGGGCCAAGCCTTTTGGTAAGTTTCGTCATTACATCCTCCAGGGATAAATTTGGACTCTTGTCACAGTGCACTCTGCTGGTTGCCTGATTTCAGGCTGAAGCCAAGGAGCCTCCTGTGGGTTGGGTGCAGGCATCTCTGTGCCCGGAGGGCCGGATTGATACCTGGCGTGTCTGCCATATCTTCTTGAATGGATAATTACACTGGCATGAAGAAAGTATGCATAGCCCCAAGGGGTAAGGAAATTGGCAGATACAGGAAAATTACTTGGGGTTTTCCCTAATGTGTTTGCTGATTTGCATGAACTGGCCCACAGGAATGGAGTCTACCCGGTATCTCTGCTGCTATCTTCCAGGGACAACACCATGCGCATCAGATCAGAAAGGCTCTGCGCCTGCATTTTCTCCATGACCTTGGCACGGTGGGCTTCTACAGTGGACTGGCTCACTGACAGTTCCAGCGCGATGGCCTTGTTGCGCTTGCCTGCCACCACCATCTTCATCACCTGCTGTTCTCTGGGGGTTAGCGAGGCCAGCCGGGATTGCACTTCCGCCAGCTTGCTGGCCCGTCCGCGCTGTCTTGCATCGAGATCCAGGGCGCGATGAACGCTGTCCAGCAAGGCCTGATCATTGAAGGGTTTTTCGATGAAATCCACGGCGCCTGCCTGTACTGCCCGCACTGCCATGGGAACGTCTCCATGGCCGGTAATGACGATTACCGGAGGGTGAACAGCTTCGGTGGCGAGGCGCGCCTGCAGTTCCAGCCCGCTCATGCCGGGCATGCGCACATCCAGTACCAGGCAGCCCGGCGCTTCCGGGTCGAACTGTTTGAGGTAGGTGTTCGCGGAAGGGTAGGCCTGAACCTTCAGGCCCACGGACTCCATCAGCAGGGCCAATGCCTGGCGAACCTGGGTATCGTCATCGACAATGAAAACGGTGCTGGCATTAGCGTTCATTTGCAGCCTCGTTTACCGGCAGGGTAAAGCGAAAGATCGCCCCTTCGTGCTCCCTCGCTTCATAGTAAAGATTACCATTGTGAGCGTTGATGATCGCCATGCTGATGGACAGCCCCAGCCCCATGCCATGAGGCTTGCTGGTGACAAAGGGGTCGAATAGCTTGTCTAGCAGTTCCCGGTCTGCTCCCGGCCCGGTATCTTCAACAGAAGTGGTCACGGCATTGCTGCCGGCACAGCGGGTTTTCAGGGTAAGAATGCGCTTGCTTTGGCCAGTTTCTGCCATGGCCTCGATGGCGTTGCGGATCAGGTTCAGTATTACCTGGTCGATCTGGATGTGCTGGGCCTGAACCAAGGGAATATCCACATCCAGATCACGCACCACGCGAATGCCGGCCTTGCGGATTTCCGGCTCCAGCAACATCAGAACTTCTTCAATCAGCTGGTTGATCCTGACCCGGGTATGACGGGGTTCTTCCTTG
>JALWMK010000034.1 GCA_027083925.1 Sedimenticola sp.
TTTTGAATCGGATGAGGTGTGTGAAACCTCCTACAGGGATCGCGGCGGAAAGTATCAAAAGCAAAAAGGGGTAACCTTGCCCAAGGCTTGAGTGGTGGGCCAAGGAGTACAACGCAGCACCGGGACGTCTGGCTCCCTGCGGGCTGACCATCCAGAGGCCGCTGATTTTCTCCAATCACTCAATACAATATACTGGGCTATGCGTACATTAGAAAAATACAAAGCGTTACCAAGCCTCGCGCTGTAGTTTTTCCCTGGATCTTATTGTCCCGCTTGCCCAAACAGCCTCAAGCCATTGAACAAGAATCTCTCAGGGATAATCCCACATCCTGGTGCAATTTCCGGGCTAGCCGGGCTGGTCTTCCTGGCCTTTCCGCGCTTTCTTTTCTTCGGATTTTTTCTCTGGCTCTTTCTCTTGTTCCGGTTCCTGAGCTTCGGCAGCAGCTTCTGCTTCTTCCCCGGTGGGGGCTTCGATGGGGGTTCCGCCGGTAAGGCTCTGCACCACATCCCGATCCCGTTGGTCTTTGATTTGTTCGAAGAAGGAATACTCTCCACCAGTAACGGCACGGGAAGTCTCGTCCATCTCGCTTGCCAGCTCCTGCACGCTGCGCACCACGCGGATAAGTTTCTCGCCAGACTTTGAGACCGAGAACATGTTGTTCAGTTTGGACTCGCGCATCTCATTTTGCAGCTCGATGACTTTGGTTTCCAGTTCGGAGATGGTGGTATACAGCGCTTCCCGCTTTTGGCGGTATTCGGAAATCTGCTTGTTCAGGCGTTCGACTTCCGCTGTGTGGCGACCTCCAAGTTCCTCAATGCGGCGTTCATTGTCCTGCTTGACCTGGGATAGGGTCTGGTCGGCTTGCTGCCGGAGCGTTGCAACTGCCTGTTCGTGATCCTGGCGCAGCAGTTGCAGGTCGTTTTGATACTGGCTGCTGAGTTTTTCCAGTGTCGCCTCATGCTCCTTCCGCCAGCCTGCCATTTCGTCAATATGGCTGGTTTTCAGTGAGTCCACCACGCTTTGGTGAGATTGCTGCAGACGCTCGATTTGTTCTGAGCTGGCCTTTTTTTCCTTTTCCAGGTCACCCGAAAAAACTTTTTGCAGTACTTCAATTTTACTTTCGTGGGTATTCTGTAGCTTCAACAGGGAGCTTTCGGCCTCTTTTTTCGCTTCTGACAGCGCTGCTTCCTTGCGCTTGCTTTCGTTGGATTTCCCGATGGCATAGCCAATCCATATGCTAATGACGACAAGTGCGGCTGCTATGGCAAGAATCGGCGCGGTCAAAATAGGCGTGAAATCCATGGTGGCTAACCTCTCTTCAGGTAGGAGAAATAGTTGTAAGCACAAAGAATAGAAGTGCTTTTCTGAAAAGTCTACGGGAATTTGGGGTTTGTTTGATCTGCGCCTAACAGGTTATTGAAAAACCACAGCGCGAGGCTTGGTAACACTTTGTGTTTTTATAATATACGCATAACCCAATGTATTGTATTGAGGGCACCTCTATTAATTCATGATTGGCATCTACGCACATGAGGGCAGCGATAACTTCGTTGAAAATCTTGCAAATAGCCTGCTATTTGCTACGATCTTCGCCTTGTTCTCACTGCCCTCATGCACGAATCTGCTCAAACAGAATTAATAGAGGTGCCCTTGAGTGATTGAAAAATACCAGCAGCCTGGTGCAATTTCCGGGTTGATACTCTTCTTGGCCGGGGAGCAGCGGTATACAGGTGCTTGCACCCTGTTGTTTCCCCGCACGGAATTTGGGCTGCCGGGGAAATTCCTTGTTCAACAATCTGTTAAGCATTAATTAAGAATCTACTGGTATACTATTTTTATTGTTTTCCTGTGCAAACGGCGTGTTTCAAGGCTGGTGAAAGCTGTCTTGAAGAAACAGAAGATGGTCATGAAAAGCCTTGTAACGGAGGGTGCAAGTCCATGAGGCTCTTGCTGGCAGAAGATGATCCGCTGCTGGGTGACGGGCTGAAAACCGCTTTACAGGCAGAAGGTTACACTGTTGACTGGTTCAAGGATGGCGGGCAAAGCCTGCATGCCGCGTTGAATGAGGTTTTTGATATTATCATTCTGGATCTTGGGCTGCCCAGTCTTGACGGGCTGGATGTTCTCAAGGGGTTGCGCAACAGGAGGTGTGATACTCCGGTGTTGATCCTGACGGCCCGTGGTGCTGTTGATGATCGCATCAGGGGTCTGGATCTGGGGGCGGACGACTATCTTGCCAAGCCTTTTGACCTGGATGAGCTTGCAGCACGCCTGCGTTCCTTGGTGCGGCGTAGTCAGGGCAGGAGCACTCCTTTGCTTGAATATGCGGGTATTGTGCTGGATCCGGCAGCACAAAAAATAAGGCAGGATGGTGTGGAAGTAGAGCTTACTCTCAAGGAGTTCATCATTCTGCGCTACTTGCTGGAAAGCCAGGGCAAAGTGGTATCCCGCAGCCGCCTGGAAGAAACCATGTATGGTTGGGATGCGGAAATAGGCAGCAATGCCCTGGAGGTGCATATTCACAATCTCAGAAAAAAACTTGGTCAGCAGCTGATAAGGACAGTGCGTGGCCTCGGCTATAGAATCGGGTAAACCATACATGCGTTCCATTCGCAGGCAGGTATTGGCATGGGTGCTGGGTTTTCTGGTGTTTACCCTGCTGGTCATGCTGCTTATCAGCTACCTGAAGGCGCTGCATGAAATTGAAGAGATCTTTGATGCGGAATTGGCGCAGACTGCCAGGCTGGTCGGCCAGCTTGCGATGGCCGATGTGGAGGGCAAGGGCTTGCCGCCCACTGTTTCTGTGCCGCTGGACAAAAGCAGCAAGTACAAATATGAAAAATTTATCAGCTACCAGGTTTGGCATGGGGATGAGCTGGTTCTCAAGTCCTCCCATGCACCGGAAGAGGCGCTGAGCACTGTCGCCGGTTTTCGAGATGTAGTAAACGGCAAGCATCGATGGCGGGTGTTTGGCCTGCACATTGCCAATAGCGGGTATCGTGTTTACACCTCGGAAGATACCGTTGTCAGGGAAGAGTTGTCCTGGTATTTTGCCGTGGAAGCTCTGGGCGTCATGTTCTGGGCAATTCCTCTGTTTGCATTGATTATCACCGTTACCGTAGATCGGGGATTGCTCCCCTTGCGGCGCCTTTCCGCAGAAGTTGGTAATCGCGATATTCATCAACTGTCACCCGTTGTCGGCAGCCATATACCCAAGGAGCTTGTTCCTTTGGTCAATGCGTTGAATGCATTGCTGGCAAGGCTGGATGCCGCAATTACCAGGGAACGGCGTTTTACTGCAGATGCTTCGCATGAGCTTCGCACTCCACTGAGCGCCATCCGCCTGCATTCCCAGCTCGCCATGCGGGCCGGCAGTATGGAGGAAAGCCGCCGGTCCCTGGAACAGTTGATCCATGCTGTCGATCAAAGCACCTGTATGGTCGAGCAGTTGCTGAGCCTGGCGCGCTCATCTAGCGATAATGAAAAGTTTGAGCTTGAAGAAATAGACCTGGCTGATTTATGCCAGACGCTGGCAGAGCTGTTGTCAGAAATCACGGCCGAAAAGGGCATAAGCATTGTCCATGAATATGCTGCATCTGATCTTGTGCGGGTCAGCAGTAATCGTTATTTGTTGCACACTATTTTGCGGAACCTGCTGGACAATGCGATTCGCTACAGTCCTCCTGGCAGTCGAGTTCAATGCAGCATCATCCAGGATGGTGTGGAAGCCGTTATCAGTATTCAGGACGAAGGCCCGGGTATTCCTGATGATCAACTGGAACAGGTTCAGGAGCGGTTTACCCGTCTCGCCGGGCAGGATATCCAGGGCTGCGGCCTGGGATTGTCCATTGTAAGTCAGGCGTCCGAAAGCATTGCTGCCAGGCTGGTTCTCAAAAACCGTGCTGACGGGCGATCGGGGTTAATAGCAAGTATCGTGCTGCCTGGATGAAGCCCGGGTTTTCTCTTCTACCTGTGCCAGCTGCCTGTTGCTGAACTGTTCTTCCACCAGCGGGAAGAGTTCCCGTTCCTCAAGACGGGTGTGGCTCTTCAGTAACCTGCCGAATGCAGCCAAATCGTCGCAGTTTCCCTGCTGCATTCCGGCAGCCATGGCGCGCATCTGTTTGTGTTCTTCTGTCAGCTGCGTCCCAAGGTCATGAATTTTCCCCTGCATGGTTGCGGTTATGCTGAAAATACCCGCTTCCTCATTGCGGAAGTGCCGATCCAGTTCCTCATCAAAGATGCTCAGGATATGCCCGGACAAGGCAATGCATTTTTCCCTGTCGCCTGTTGCTGCGGTGTGCAGGCAATGGTTTGCCAGCCGCAGGGATTGGTGGTGTTCGCGGGAAAGAGTGGTGAGTTCAAGGCTGCGTTTCATCGGTGTTCTGCTATGGTCAGTTCTATAAACCTGAATCCACGGATTCAGGCATACAAGCCAAGTGCCATGCGGGCAAGGGCTTTGGTTTCCTTGTCAGTCGAACGTCAATGTAGACCAGATTCTGTCTTTCGGGAATGACAAGGGTCAAGATGCCGCTCGCAGCACGCTAAGGTATATTGCATTCAGCAGCTGTGGGCCGGGAAGAGTCCATGGTTCCAGCACTTATTTCTCAGGCGGGAGTCCGCTCCAGCTGCACCGGGGAATTCAGGGTTTTCCCGTCCAGTACAACCTGATCCCTGCCGTTCAGTGACAGGCGGCCCTGGGCGAACCAGCGTACCGCCAGCGGATAGATGACATGTTCCTTTTGCAGCACGCGCGCGGCCAGTGTTTCGGCATCGTCATCGGGCAGCACAGGAACGCTGGCCTGAACGATGACGGGGCCGCCATCGAGCTCTTCGGTAACAAAATGGACGCTGGCGCCGTGCTTTTGTGCTTCTGCTTCCAGTGCTCGCTGGTGGGTGTGCAAGCCCTGAAAATCCGGCAATAGTGAAGGGTGGATGTTGAGCATGCGGCCATGATAGTGGTGTACGAAGCCTGGAGTCAGAATGCGCATGAATCCTGCCAGCAGCACCAGTTGTGGCTGGTAACTGTCGATGAGTCTGGCCAGGGCGGTATCGAAACCATCCCGGTCTGGAAACTGCCGGTGCTCCAGGATGGCAACCGGGATATCCGCCCGTCTGGCTCGCTCCAGCCCGTAGGCATCGACCTTGTTGCTGATTACCGCCCTGATCTCCACCGGCAGATCTTCTTTGGCGGCGTCGATGATGGCCTGCAGGTTGGTGCCGCCGCCGGAGATTAGTACAACAACCGGAAGCTTAGACATATTCCACGCAGGGTGTTTCGCAATTGCAGTTCTGTATACCGCCAATTACATGTACGGTTTCGCCCCTGGCTTCCAGAAGGGCTTGCGTCCGGGCCGCATCCCCGGCGGCCACGCAAATTACCATGCCGATGCCGCTATTGAAGGTGCGTAGCATTTCTCCAGAGTCAATATTGCCGTTTTCCTGCAACCACTGGAATACAGCGGGACGGGGCCAGCTGGTGGTGTCGATGCGGGCCAGGGTTTTTGCCGGCAGCACCCGGGGAATGTTCTCTGTGAGTCCGCCCCCGGTGATGTGCGCCAGGGCATGTACGTCAACTTCCTTGAGCAGCGCCAACAGGGGTTTCACATAGATACGTGTCGGTTGGAGCAGGGTTTCCCCCAATGGCCGGCCGTCCAGATCTGCTGCAAGATCCGCGTTGCTGACCTCGATTACCTTGCGGATCAGGGAGTAGCCGTTGGAATGCGGGCCGGAGGAAGCCAGCCCCAGCAAGACATCCCCGGCTTTTACCTTGTGGCCCTGCAGGATTTTTGATTTCTCGACAATGCCCACGCTGAAGCCTGCCAGATCGTAGTCGTCACCCTGGTACATGCCCGGCATTTCCGCTGTTTCACCTCCGGTCAGGGCGCAGCCCGCCAGCTCACAGCCTTTGGCGATGCCGGATACGATGTCCGTGGCGCGATCGACCAGGAGCTTACCGGTAGCAAAATAATCCAGAAAAAACAACGGCTCGGCCCCCGCCACCACGATGTCGTTGACGCACATGGCGACCAGGTCGATGCCTATGCTGTCATGCTTGTCCAGCATCATCGCCAGCTTGAGCTTGGTGCCCACGCCATCGGTTCCCGATACCAGCACGGGTTCTCTGTACTGGTTTACAGGCAGTTCGAACAGGGCGCCAAAACCTCCCAGTCCGGCCAGTACCCCCGGCCTGAAAGTGTTTTTGACCAGGGGTTTGATGTTTTCCACCAATGTATTTCCGGCATCAATATCCACGCCGGCCTGGCTGTAGCTCAGTCCTTCGGTTGGCAATTTATGGGAGGACATGGCGGACTCCTGCAGTAACAGAATAAAATCGGGTGAATATTGTAACAAGATTCGCCTGTGCAGACTGTTGGCTAGCATCTGTATTTGCCAGTAGAATGGCTGCATGAAGATATCCCGCCTGCTTTTTTTCTGTTTGTTATTGTTCCTGTTGCCTGCCTCTGGACTGCTTGCGGCGCCGGGGTTGTATTCTGCCGAAGTGCCCATCGCCGATACTTCTCCCGAGGCACGCGAAGCCAGCATTCGCCATGCCTTCGAAAAGGTGTTGATTAAAGCCTCCGGACATCGCGGTATCAAAGGGCGTAGCGGCATGAAGGCGCTGCTCAGGCAGGCGGAAGACTATGTGCAGCAGTTTCGCTACCGCAACGAAGCGGCAGAAACGGAGGGCGAGCCGGACAAGCGCTGGATGTGGGTGGCATTTGAAAAGGGCACTGTTCAGAAAGCGTTGCGAAACCTGGGGCTGTCTGTGTGGGAAAAGGGCAGGCCGGAAGTGCTGCTGTGGCTGGTGCAGGAGACAGATGGCCATCGCGCCTTGCTGGATCCGGAAAAAAATGTGACGTTGGTGCAGGCATTGAAGGGCGCGGCGAAGCAGCGGGGTCTGCCGCTGTTGTTGCCGATTATGGATCTGGAGGATCAATCCGCCCTGCGGATAAGCGATATATGGACGGTTGACCGTGAGAGTGTGGAGAGAGCGTCGGCTCGCTATGGCGAACCATTGCTGCTGCTGGGGCGATTGCGCAAGGCTGGCAATGGGTGGAAAGCAAAATGGACGCTGTTGCTGTCTGACAGGCAGCAGGATTTCGGCAGTGCTTCGGACAGTGCAGAAGAAGCTGTTGGCGCAGGGATCAACAAGACCATGGACTGGCTGGCGGATCAGTATGTACCCGGCAGCGATATCGGGGAGTCAGAAGCGGTGATGCTGCGGTTTCTGGGCATTGGCGGTGTGCGCGAATACTCCCGATTGGTTCGGCTGCTGGAGTTGCTGGATGTTATATCCGAATATGCCATCCTGGAGTCCTCGGGTGATCAGCTTTTGATACAGGCAAAAGTCCGGGGCGGGCGGGATATCCTTGTGCAAAGATTGTCTCTGGAAACGGTGCTGGCACCGGTTGCCAGTATTCCCGATGACGAGACAATTTCGCCGGAAAATCTTCAACTGACCTACCGGCTCAGGTAGATGCAGCTCCTTGCCCAGTGCCTCTGCAGATGCCTATCGCGTCTCACTTGGCCGGGGGTTTCGGGTTGAGGGCAAGAGATATCCCCAACCTCATCAGCATCGCCAGGGTGATACTGGTTTTTCCGGTGATCTGGCTGCTGCTCAATCACCACTACCAAAGCGCCATGTTGTTGTTTTTTGTTGCGGGGATCTCTGACGCCCTGGACGGTTTTCTGGCGCGTCAGTTCAAGTGGCAGAGTCGTCTGGGAGGAATGCTTGATCCGTTGGCAGACAAATTTCTGCTGGTTTCCGCATATCTTTGCCTGGGCTGGCTGGAGGTGCTGCCCTGGTGGCTGGTGGGGCTGATTGTGCTACGTGATGTTGTCATTGTAGCTGGTGCGGTGGCTTATAACTTCCGGGTGCAGCAACTGGATGCACAGCCAAGCCTGATCAGCAAGCTGAATACTGGCCTGCAGATATTCCTGGTGCTGCTGGTCGTGTATGGCCTCGGGTTTTCCCATGAGTTTTCCTGGCTGATTCCCTGGGTGGTATGGGCAGTGGCAGTGACCACGGTACTCAGCGGCCTGGATTATGTGGTGAACTGGGGAGGCAAGGCCAGGCGGGAGATGCAGAACGGAGATTGATCCGCTCTGCTCATCCTTATCCCAGATCCATCGGACTCAATTTCCAGATATCGCTGTTGTAATCCTGCATGGTGCGATCTGTGGAGAAAAATCCGCTGCAGGCGGTGTTCATGATGCTCATGCGCGTCCAGTGTTGCCGATCCCGGTAGGCGCTGGCGGCATGTTGCTGGACTTCGGTGTAGCTGCGGAAATCCGCCACCGTCATCCACGGGTCGTGGGGATCCTTCATGGCGGTGATGACCTGGTCGAAAATACCCGGCTCCTCGATGTTGAAATGGCCGCTCTCCAGGAGCTGGAACACGGCCTTCAGGTCTTCGTCTGCGGCAATTAGTCCCTGTGGGTCATAGTGGGTTTTCAATGCTTCTACCTCATCGACCTTGAGGCCGAACAGGAAGAAGTTATCCACGCCCACGGCATCCAGCATCTCGATGTTGGCGCCATCGTAGGTGCCAATGGTCAGGGCGCCGTTCATCATGAACTTCATATTGCCGGTACCGGATGCTTCCTTGCCTGCCGTGGAAATCTGTTCGGAAAGATCCGTGGCGGGCGCGATCACTTCCATGCTGGATACCCGGTAGTTGGGAAGGAAGGCGAGCTTGAGCTTGTCGCCCACCTCGGGGTCGCTGTTGATGATTTCCGCGACATTGTTGATGAGCTTGATGATACGTTTGGCCATGAAATAGCCGGGAGCGGCCTTGCCGCCGATGAGTACACAACGGTTGGTCCAGTCGGTGGTGTCGCCATGGCGAATGCGGTTGTAGAGGTGAATCACATGCAACACGTTGAGTAGCTGGCGTTTGTATTCGTGGATGCGTTTTACCTGTACGTCGAACAGGGAATCCAGGGGGAAATCCACACCACATTCTTCTTTCACCAGTTTGGCCAGCTCGCGCTTGTTCGCCGTTTTGGCAGCCTGCCATTGGGCGTGGAAGGTCTTGTTGTTGCCGTTCGCATAGGGCTTGAGCTGTTCGATCTTTGACAGATCCGATATCCATTCATCACCGATCTTGCTGCTGATCAGTGCCGTCATTTCCGGATTTGCGTGGGCGATCCAGCGCCGTGGCGTAACACCATTGGTCTTGTTGTTGAACTTTTCCGGCCAGAGTTCGTAAAAGTCCCGGAACAGGCCTTTTCTCAACAGCTCCGAATGCAGCTCCGCCACGCCGTTGACGGAGAAACTGCCAACAATTGCCAGATAGGCCATGCGCACGGACTTGCCGTTGTTTTCCTCGATAATGGACATGCGGCGACGGCGGTCGCTGTCGCCGGGCCAGCGAATCGCTACCTGCTTCAGGAAGTGTGCGTTGATTTCATAGATGATTTCCAGCAAGCGCGGCAACAGGCGTTCAAACAATTGTACCGGCCAGCGCTCCAGCGCTTCGGGAAGAAGGGTATGGTTGGTGTAGGCCATAGTGTCGCTGGTGATTTTCCATGCCTGTTCCCAGGAAAGGTGCTTGTCGTCAATGAGAATGCGCATCAGCTCCGCCACCCCAATGGCGGGATGGGTGTCGTTGAGTTGAAAAACATTTTGCGCAGCAAAATTGGCGTAGTCTTCTCCGTGTATGAGCTCCCATTGGCGGATGATGTCTTGCAGGCTGGCGGAAGCCAGGAAATACTGTTGGCGCAGGCGCAGCTCCTTGCCGTTCTCGCTGGAGTCGTTGGGGTAGAGCACCATGGTGATGTGCTCCGCGTCGTTCTTGGCTGCGACGGACTCCGGATAACTGCCGGCATTGAATTCATCCAGGTTGAATTCATCCGTTGCCGTGGCTTTCCACAGGCGCAGGGTGTTCACTACGCCGTTGCGATAACCGGATACAGGGACATCGAAAGGAATGGCAAGTACATCTTCCGTATTCAGCCAACGGGTTCTGGGTTCACCGTGGCGATTGGTAAAATGCTCGGTATGGCCGCCAAACTGTACGATTTGCGTGTATTCCGCACGCTCCAGTTCCCAGGGGTTTGCATCGCGCAGCCAGTGATCCGGTTCTTCTTTCTGGTAGCCGTTTTCGATACGCTGGCGGAACATGCCGTATTCGTAGCGCAATCCGTATCCGACTACAGGCAGCTTCAGGGTTGCGCAGCTGTCCATGAAGCAGGCGGCCAGGCGTCCGAGGCCGCCATTGCCCAGACCGGCGTCTGGCTCCCGGGATTGTATTTCCTCCAGGGACTGGGAGAAATGCTGTACGGCTTCGGCGATCTCGCCGCTGAGGTTCATGTTCAGCAAATGATTCCCCAGGGCGCGTCCGATGAGGAATTCCAGAGACAGATAGTAGGCGCGGCGCTGTTCGGGGCGCCGGTGCTGCAGCCAGGTGTTTCGCCAGTCTGTCATGATCCGGTCGCGCACGGTCAACGACAGTGCCTCATACAGATAATGGGGGTTGCAGCCAAGAAAACGCCCCAAATGATGAACCAGGTAGCGGCGGAAATCATGTTCGAGTGATTTCACATCAGTGGGAAGTTTTTCGGCTTCCGGCAATACACAGAGATCGTTTTGGTTGTTCATTTGAGGAGAAAATCAGGTGCTAAAGGAATAATGGGGTATTGTAGCGGCAAATGCCTTGATAATATCTATTTACTGATATCTTCCTGAATCCGTCATGAACCCACGGATCCAGGATCTTTATACAGCTGAACGTATTTGCCGGCACTCTTGGCCCAGCCAAAATCCTGGGCCATGGCGGTGCGCATCAGCTTGTGCCAGCTGGCCGGTTTTTTGTACAGATCCAGGGCGCGCTCGATGGCCTGCAGCATTGCTCCGGCGCTGGGTTCGTGGAAAACAAATCCCGTGGCGGTACTGTTTTTCAGGTTTTCCTGCGTGGCGTCTACGACGGTATCCGCAAGGCCGCCAATCTGGTGTACCAACGGTGGTGTGCCGTATCGCAGGCTGTACATCTGGTTCAGTCCGCAAGGTTCGAAGCGTGAGGGCATGAGGAACAGGTCTGCTCCTGCCTCGATGCGGTGAGCGAGTTCTTCGGAATAGCCCAGGGTGAGCAGTAGGCGTTGCGGGTAGAGTGCTGCCAGTTCCCGCAGGGCGTTTTCGAAGTGCTTTTCTCCGGATCCCAGTATTACAAGATGCACATCATGATTGTCCAGGATATGCGGAATAATCTGCAGCAGCAGATCCACGCCTTTTTGTTCTACCAGTCTGCCGATGAAGCCGAGAAGGGGGGTGTTCAGCTGATCATCCTGCAGTTTGACTCCCAGTTGCTCCAGCAGTGCCTGCTTGTTGGCGCGTTTGCCGGCCAGGTAGCGATGCTTTAAGGAGTAATGGACTGGCAAATAGGGGTCTGTCGCTGGATTCCAGGTATCCTGATCGATACCGTTCAAGATGCCGTGAAGTTTGTGATGATTGGCGCGCAGTACACCGTCGAAGCCATAGCCAAAGCCCGGTGTCTGGATTTCCTGTGCATAGGTGGGGCTGACGGTCGTGACCTTGTCGGAAAAGACGATGCCGCCCTTGAGCATGGAGAAGTTGCCGAAGAATTCCAGGGCGTCGGCTGACCACCATTCTCCTGGCAGTTGCAGGCGGATAAATTCTTCGTGGGAAAAAATGCCGCTGTATGACAGGTTATGGATGGTGTATACGCTGGCAGGAGCGTCGGGAATGAGTTTGAGAAAGGCGGGCAGCAGGCCTGTCTGCCAGTCATGGGCATGCACCACATCCGGTTTCCAGCCCAGCATGCTGGCAGAGGAAGCAAGCTGCGCCACAGCGCGGGAAAAGACAGAAAAGCGCTCGGCATTGTCGTGCCAGTTGTAGCCATCGGGATGCAGGTAGGGGCTGCCGGGGCGGTCGAACAGGTCTGGCGCATCCACCAGCAGCAGGGGAGCGGCAAGATGGTGATCGTTTACTTCCAGAATACGGATTTCATGCAGGCGACCGGCTCCCTGTACCTGCAGCCAGCCGGCAATGCGCAGATTGCTGATCTGCTCCAGGATCAGACGGTAGGCGGGTAGAATGATGCGTACATCCGCTCCTTGTTGGTGCAGGGCGCGGGGCAGGGCGTGGACGACGTCACCAAGGCCGCCGGTTTTTACCAGTGGGTAGGATTCACTTGCGGCGAACAGAATCTTCATGAGTCGGGTTTCAGTATCAGCGCTGCCAAGGGTGGCAGGGTAAGTTCTATGGAATGGTCAAAGCCCATCCAGGGGGTTTTCTGTACGGTAATGTTTCCAGCGTTGCCGGTGTTGCTGCCGCCATACCAGTTGGAGTCGCTGTTCAGGCATTCCTGGTAGCTGTCCGCCCCGGGTACGCCGATGCGGTATCCCAGGCGTGGTACCGGGGTAAAGTTGAACAGGCAGATCAGCAGCTCATCCGGGCGATCCTTGCTGCGGCGGATAAAGCTCAATACAGATTGTTCGTTATCGTGGCAATCTATCCATTGGAAGCCTTCGCTGGAAAAGTCGGTTTCAAACAGCGCCGCTTCGTTTTGATACATCTTGTTCAGGTCAGAGATGAGCTTGTGGATTCCCTGGTGGTCAGGAAACTCCATCAGTGGCCAGTCCAACGCGGATTTTGCATTCCATTCTGTCCATTGGCCGAATTCACTGCCCATGAACAGCAGTTTCTTGCCGGGATGGGCGTACTGGTATGCGTATAGCAGGCGCAGGTTGGCAAAGCGCTGCCATACATCCCCGGGCATTTTGTCCAGCATGCTTCTTTTCAGGTGTACCACTTCATCATGGGAGAAGGGGAGGACGAAATTTTCGCTCCACAGATAGAGCTGACTGAAGGTCAGCTTGTCATGGTGGTATTTGCGGTATATAGGGTCGGTTTCCATGTAGGAAAGGGTGTCGTGCATCCACCCCATGTTCCATTTCATGGAGAACCCCAAGCCGCCCATGTAGGGCGGGCGGGATACCATGGGCCATGCGGTGGACTCTTCCGCGATGGTGATGACACCGGGGAAGGCGCCATGCACCACTTCGTTCATTTCCCGCAGGAAGGAGATGGCTTCCAGGTGTTCCCTTCCACCAAATTCATTGGGCGTCCAGTCGCCGTTTTCACGGGAGTAGTCCAGGTAGAGCATGGATGCCACTGCATCCACGCGCAGGCCATCGATATGAAACTCCTCGATCCAGTACAGGGCGTTGGCGATAAGGAAATTGCGCACTTCGTTACGCCCGAAATCGAAGATCAGGGTTCCCCAGTCCCGGTGCTCGCCTTTTCTGGGGTCGGCGTGCTCATACAGGGCTTCGCCGGTAAAACGTGCCAGGGCGAATTCATCCCGGGGGAAGTGTGCAGGCACCCAGTCCAGCAGTACGCCGATATCCTGTTGGTGGCAGGTATCGATGAAATAGCGCAGATCGTCCGGTTCGCCAAAGCGGGCGGTAGGCGCAAAGTAGCCGGAAACCTGATAGCCCCAGGACTCATCCAGGGGGTGCTCCATGATGGGCAGCAACTCGATATGGGTATAACCGAGTTCTTTCACATAAGGCACCAGCTCAGCCGCCAGTTCCTTCCATGTGTAGAAACTGCCATCTTCGTGCAGACGCCAGGAGCCTGGGTGTATTTCGTAGATGGAGATTGGCTGCTGCTGCCAGTCCCATTGGTTACGTCTGTCTATCCAGTTCTGATCCTGCCAGTCGTAGTCGCTGGCGCCGGTAATCACGGAAATGGTGTCCGGACGCATGGCCATGCGCCGGGCATAGGGGTCGGTTTTGATCAACAGCTCGCCACTGTGACTGAGCAGCTCGTACTTGTAACTGTCGCCGGGGTGCAGACCGGGAATGAACAATTCCCACACGCCGGAATGCCCCCGGTTGCGCATGGGATGGCGCAGGCCGTTCCAGCCGTTGAAATCACCAACGATGCTGATGCGCTGCACATGAGGCGCCCATACGGCGAACAGACAGCCGGATATGCCGTCGATTTCCACCAGCTGTGCGCCCAGGAAGTGCCAGGCATGATGGTGCTTGCCTTCATTGAACAGGTGCAAATCCCAGTCCCTGAGCTGTGGTGAAAAACTGTAGGGAGAGATGGCATGGTGCCAGCTGTGGTCATGTTTTTCCTGCCAGCGCAGTTCATAGTGCTGAGGAATTTTTTGATGCTGCTCTTTGTCGATGCGTATAACAAACAGATCCGAGCCTTCGACCCGGTTCATGGTGCCGATGCCTTGTAGCTCTACTGTTTCGGCGCTGGGCATAAAGGCGCGGATGATCCAGCCCTGGTTCAAGGGATGGCATCCCAGGTAGTCGAAAGGGTCGTGATGGCGGCCTTGCTGCAGACGTTCCAGATGATTCATGATGAGATTTTCCGGTTACTGCGGTTGATCTGGCGGTGAATCTGCGCCGGCAGATCATACGCGGAAAGTTGTTCCCAGCGAAATTGCCAGCGCCAGTTGCCGCTGGCGGTGCCGGGGGTGTTCATGCGTGCTTCACTGCCAAGCTTGAGAAAGTCCTGCAGTGGCACAATGGACAGGTTGGCGCGGGACTCCATGGCGGCGTCAATCATTGTATCGACAATATCGCCATCAGTCGGCATGTGCAGCATTTCCCGGACGATTTGCTGTGTATCTTCCGGAAGTGATTGGTACCAGCCCAGGGTAGTGTCGTTGTCATGGGTGCCGGTATATACGACGCATTCCGGAGGAATGTTGGCGGGCTTGTGGGGGTTGTCCTCGAAGGCGTCAAAGGCGAACTGCAGCACGGCCATGCCGGGGAGGTGGTATTTTTGCTTGAGGGCGCGCACTTCCGGGGTGATGGTGCCCAAGTCCTCTGCGACCAGGGGTAGGGGGTCAATGTGATTTTTCAGGGCGGCCAGCAACTGCTCGCCGGGAACCTCTTGCCAGTGACCGTTGACGGCGGTTTCCTCGTCAGCGCCAATCATCCACACGGCCTGTAGTCCGCGGAAGTGATCGATGCGTACCAGATCGAACCAGCGGAAATGGTGCTCCAGCCTTGCCAGCCACCATTGGAACCCTTCTTCAATATGATAATTCCAGTCGTAATGCGGATTACCCCAGCGTTGGCCGGTTGTGGAAAAATAATCCGGGGGTACGCCTGTTACCCAGGTGGGCTGGCCCTGTTCATCCAGGAGGAAGCGCCGGGGGCAGGCCCATACGTCCGCACTGTCGTGGGCAACAAAGATCGGCATGTCGCCAAACAGGCGAATATCCCTGGCGGCGGCATTGCCGCGCAGTTGCTGCCATTGGCAGTGCAGCTGGTACTGTTCCCATTTCACAGCCTGCAGGCTGTCGCGGTGCGTGTGGGTGAACTGTTTCAATGCGCCCTGGTGGCGCCATTTCAGTTCTTGTGGCCAGTTGAACCAGGGGGCGTTTTTATGGACTGATTTGATGCAGCTGAACAGGGCATAGTCATTTAGCCAATGGGCTTCTCGGGCGCAGAAATCCTGGTAGTCACGGTTGTGTATATCCTGGGGTATGTGGCTGCAAAACAGCGCCGGGTTGATGGCAAAGGCAGACAGGCACTGGTAGGGGGAATACTCTTCCTGTGGCACTCCCAGGGGCAGCATTTGCCATATGCTCAGCCCGCTTTCTGACATGAAGTTCAGCCATGTATTGGCGTCATCGAGGTTCCCGGAAGGCAATGACGTCGGATGCAGCAACACCCCCGCCCGTCTTTGCGCAAAGTTGTAGCTCATGATCAGTTGCGCCTCATGGTTCCTGCGTTTTCCATTTGCCCGCCGCCGCTGGATATGGGGGTGTCCAGGGATGCGGGTGGAGTCAGGCCAAGCTGGCAATACAGGGTTTTGAGCTGGCTGCGAAACAGGCGGTCAAAATCATTGACGCTGTCGGACGGGTTATAGTCACCAAACCACCAGAACCAGTCAGAACCTTCGCAAATAGCCAGCATGCGTGTGGCTTTTTCCGCGTCATTTTTCTGCAGTGCAGCAATCTTGCCGTCAAAAGCTGTTTTGGCATCTGCCAGCAAGTCCCAGGCATGGTTTTTGTCTGTGCTGCCGATCCAGGTTGAAAAACTGCCGTATACCCAGCTGCCGGGAACCAGGTGGGTGAGGGCGCCCTTGCGTGTGCCGGCATGGGCCTTGGCGAAAGTGGTGCTTTGCAGAACCTTGCTTTGGCTGATGGCGCGGTATAGCGTACTGAGGAAATGGTGTCCGTTATCCGGGTAGTATTCCCACGCATTTTCTCCATCAAGAATTACGGAAACCACATGTTTGCTGGCAGCGTCTCCGAGGGATCCCGCGATTCTTTCGAGATGGCCCATGAAATCTGCCACGGCATCATCGGCGTGCCACTTGCTGTATTCGAATCCGATCAGGTCGGACAAGCCATCGTCGCGGAAATACAGCAGGGTCTGCTTGTCATTTAGTTGATACGGAATGAACAGTGCTTTGCGGCAGGCCATTTCATCCGGGTTGCAGGCGGAGGTCAGGCAGCTGTGGTGCCAGACGGCTTCTCCGGAAGCCGTCCATTGAATGCCCAGCTCATCCAGCAGATCCAGGGCGTCGTCGCTTACCCCGCCTTCGGAAAGCCATACCCCCCGAGGCTTGAAGCCAAAGAAAGTCTCGAATTGCTGTATGCCATGGAGCAAATGCCAGCGGGATCTTTCCTTTCCTCCAGGGTAGTTGCTATGCTCCGGCATGGGCGCATCCGGTTGGGTTTCAGTCATGTTGTTGAAGTCATTGAGCAGAGGGACGATGGGATGTCCCCAGGGCGTCATGGATATTTCGATCTGCTCCTTTTCCGCCAGCTTGCGGTAGCGGGGAATGATGCTCGCCAGTGTTTCTTGCATGACTTGCAGCAGGATGCGCCGGTCTTCGCTGGTGAAGCGCCTGGCCTTTTCGATCAGGTAGCGGATTTCCGCAGTTTGCTTCAGGCGGTGGCTGCACCAGGCCAGGTGATACCACATCAGCAGGTCGATGAAATACTGTTCATCGAGATAAGAGAGCAGCATTTCCTGTCCGGCGTTTTTCTCGGTGTTCGGGAACTGCTGCAGCAGGGCATGGTAGTGGGGATAAGGGTCTATCATGCGCGGGGCGTGGGCGCGGCGGCAGGTTTGAATGAGCTTTCGCCGCTCACTGACATTGGCGGGAATGCCTGTGGCGTCCCCCAGCAGGTTCAGCAGGGGATCAGGCATTTTCTTGCCGGTATCCAGAAAGGTCTGTATTTGCCGGGAGTAGTCATCCAGCTGCTCCAGCAGTACCGGGGCAAAGTTCACCACAGCTTGCATTTTTGGATGAGTTTCCAGGTGGTCTGCCATGTCATCATAGTCCTTGATGCCATGCAGGTAGACCCAGGGTAGCTGGTAGCTTCCCTGCAGTCCTTCTCGATAGTATGGCTGGTGCATGTGCCAGCACAGAACCAGGTTCAGTTTATTGCTCATTTTTCCTCTGGTGTGGTTTCAAACAGATTTTGTCCCAGCATTTCCGGCGTGACCAATACCACGCCGTTGGGTGTGACGTGGAAGCGCTTGGCATCTTCTTCGGGATTTTCGCCGATGATGGTGCCATCGGGAATGAGAGAGCCTTTGTCAATGATGGCGTTTTGGATGCGGCAGTTCTTGCCGATGGTGACTTTCGGAAGCACCACGCTGTCCTTGATGCTGGTATAGCTTTCGATGCGGGTGGCGAAGAAAATCACTGAGCGTTTGACTCTGGCGCCGGAGATGATGCAGCCTCCCGAAACCAGGGAATCGATAGCTTCGCCGCGCCTGCCTTCGTCATCAAACACGAATTTTGCGGGTGGGTGCTGGGTCTGGTAGGTCCAGGTTGGCCAGCTTCTGTTGTACAGATTGAGTTCCGGCTCCACCGCACATAGCTCCATGTTGGCTTCCCAGTAGGAGTCCACGGTTCCCACATCCCGCCAGTAGGCCTGTTCACCATGCTCATCCTGGAACGGGAAGGCGATGGTTTTGGCTGTTTTTATGGCCTGAGGAATGATGTCCTTGCCGAAATCATGATTCGAGTTCGGGTCATCTGCATCGTGGATGAGGGCGTTGTACAGAAATCTGGTGGAAAACACATAGATGCCCATGGACGCCAGGGCGGTGTCGGGGCTTCCCGGAATGGTCTCCGGGTCATCCGGCTTTTCGATAAAACGGGTGACGCGCAGGTTTGCATCCACGGACATGACGCCGAACTCCCGAGCCTGTTCTTTGGGTACCTCGATGCAGCCAATGGTGAGATCTGCTTCGGAGCGCACATGCACCATGAGCATCTTGGAATAGTCCATGGTGTAGATATGGTCGCCGCCTAGTACCATGACATAGTCAGGAGCATGGCGGTGCATGATGTCGATGTTCTGGAACAGCGCATCCGCTGTACCCAGATACCAATCCGTGGAGGTGCGCTGTTGGGCGGGAAGGATTTCCACGAACTCGCCGATTTCCGCCCGCAGAAAGCTCCAGGCGCGTTGCAGGTGGCGGATGAGAGAGTGGGATTTGTACTGGGTGAGCACGCCGATGCGCCGCAAACCCGAATTGATGCAATTGGACAGGGCGAAATCAATGATCCGGTATTTGCCGCCGAAGGGTACGGCGGGCTTGGCCCGCCATTTGGTCAGGTTCTTGAGTCTCGATCCCTGTCCGCCGGCGAGAATCAGCACCAAGGTACTGCGTGTCACTTCGGTGGCATTCTTGGTTTGCGTATAGTATTGGTAAAGCTTTGCTTGCGCCTTTTCCTGATCACTGCTTGTCATGATGTCACCCGCTGTGATGGTTCTGGCAGGCGCTGAGGCCTGCGGTGAAAGTCATTGCTTTTTTACATGGTTGACCAGCCCATTGGTGGAGCTGTCGTGGCCGGTGCAAGGCAATGCGCTGTCCAGCTCTTTTTCAATCACCCCCGCCAGCTGTTTACCCAGCTCTACGCCCCACTGGTCGAAAGCGTTAATGTTCCAGATGACACTTTCAACAAAAATCTTGTGCTCATACATTGCGATCAGTTTTCCCAGGTTGTGCGGGGTTAACTGGCGTATGAGCAAGGTGTTGGTGGGTTTGTTGCCGGGAAAGACCTTGTGGGGAGCCAGTGCCTCAATTTGCTTTTCATCTATGCCTGCTGCCGCCAGTTCTTCCCGGACTTCGGCTTCGGTTTTCCCCCGCATCAGTGCTTCAGTCTGGGCAATGCAGTTTGCACAGAGTATTTCGTGATGTTCGCTGACAGGGTGGTGGGTGCGTACCGGCAGAATAAAATCTGCGGGCACCAGTTCCGTGCCCTGATGGATCAGCTGAAAGAAGGCATGCTGCCCGTTGGTGCCAGGTTGCCCCCAGATTACCGGCCCGGTGTTGTAGTTGACAGGCTTTCCATTGCGCATGACCCGCTTGCCGTTGCTCTCCATGTCTGCCTGCTGCAAATAGGCGGGTAACAGCCGCAGGGAATGGTCATAAGGGAGGATGGCGTGATTGCCGGCATCGAAGAAATTCCGGTACCAAATGCCCAGAAGACCAAGGATCACCGGCATATTGACAGAGAATTCTGCGCTGGAGAAATGCTGATCCATTTGGTGGGCGCCAGCCAGCAGTTTGCGGAAGTTGTCCATGCCTGCCACCAGAGCCACAGGCAGCCCGATGGCGGACCACAGGGAATAGCGGCCACCTACCCAGTCCCAGAACTCGAACATATTGCCATGGTCGATACCAAATGCCTGCACGGCAGTCGAGTTGGTGGAAACGGCCACAAAGTGATGGCGTATCCGGGAATGATTGTCACCGCTGTGTTGCAGAAACCACTGCCTGGCTGTGTGGGCATTGGTCATGGTTTCGCGGGTGGTAAAGGTTTTTGAGGCAACAATGAAGAGCGTGGTTTCAGCTGAGACCTTGGCCAGGGTTTCATTGATGTCGGTACCGTCTACATTGGACACAAAATGTGCATTCAGGCCATCTTTCCAATACGGGCGCAGCGCCGTGGCGACCATATGCGGGCCGAGGTCTGATCCGCCGATGCCGATATTGACGATATCCGTGATGGGTTTGCCGCTGTATCCTTTCCATTCGCCCTGACGCACACGGCCGCAAAAGTCCTCCATTTGTTTCAGCACCCGGTTTACCTCGGGCATGACATCCCTGCCATCCACCATAACGGGTGTGTTGGACTGGTTGCGCAATGCGGTGTGCAGCACTGCGCGGCCTTCTGTGTTGTTGATGCGATCCCCCCGGAACATGCGTTTGATCCAGTCTTTCAGGTCAGCGTCATTGGCAAGCTCCAGCAGCAAGTCCAGCGTTTTTTCGGAAATCAGATTCTTGGAATAGTCCAGCAGCAGTTCCCCGGATGCCAGGGAAAACCGGGCAAAGCGTTTGGGGTCGGCTGCAAAAAGTTCCCTCAGATGGTGTTGTCTGATCTGCCGGGCGTGCGCCTGCAGGGATTGCCAGACAGATTCAATATTCTCGGGAGGGGATTGTAGTGTATGGGGCATAGCAAAACGTCAGCCGTTGATTCCTGCCGGAAAGCATAGCAGATATGCAAACATTAGGTTGCCGGACCAATAAGTATTTACAGGTCTTCCGCTACTTCCAGGAGCTTGTCTGTGTCTGCCACATACTGATTGGGCTTTGTTTCCCTGAGTAGCCCCTTGCGCTTGAAGTCAGCCACGGTGCGGCTGGCGGTTTCGGTGGTGATGCCGAGTATGGCGCCCATGTCTTCCCGGTTGAACAGTTGGCAGCGATGGTCTTCATCGCACACCAGTTTGATCAACAGGCGGGCCACGCGCTGCCGGGCGGAGCCGGTGGACAGCTGGGTGATCCACAAATCCGCATCCGCCAGGGCTCGCTGCCAGCGCTTCATCAGTTCCTGGTGCAGTTGTGTGTTTTCCCTGCTCAGGCGTTGCACCACATCAATAGGAAGGACGCACACCTCGGTAGATTGCATGATCACTGCATCGTGTTGATATTCGCCTCCCAGCAAGGCCTCCATTCCTGTAACATCCGTACTGCGCAGCAGGCGTACAATGCGTTGGTTTCCATCGGGCAGATACTGAACCAGTTTTACCAGTCCGCTACGAATGGTGAACAGGCGATCAGCCTTGTCGCCCGCACGATACAGGATGTCGCCAGGCTGCAGGGGCAGTTGCTCAATGGGCTTGTGGATATGCTCAAAATCCTGTTCCTGTAGACCGGCAAACAATACGGTATCGCGTATGGAGCACACGCTGCAGTTTGCTTCGCCTTTCCAGGCGTCTTTTTGGGTGACAGTATTGGTCATGGCAAAGTGGATTTGATCCATTCTCCTCGAATCCACAGATTCGCGGCTATAGTAAAACCTGAATCCGTGGGTTCATGATGGTGCATGGCACAAGCGCTTGATCCCCCAGCGGTTCAAAAAATGCCCGCTTCACCTGAGGGTGAAGCCAGGATTTTTTGATTCCACCGGGAAATCAATATCATACGCTCTGCATCCGCCCTGAACCCACGGCTTCAGGTAAAAGTGGTTTTCAGCGCAATGATAACAATCAAAGATCGATAGTTAGTAGTAGTATTTTTCTCCTGTTTCTTCATGCTTCGGTGATCAACGCCTATGTCTCTGGTTTCACTTAAAAAAATATCACTTTCCTTCGGCCATCCCGCGCTGCTGGAAGATTTGGACCTCACAATCGAAAAAGGAGAAAGAATCTGTCTGATCGGAAGAAACGGAGAAGGCAAGTCAACTCTGATGAAAATTCTCACCGGAGAACTGGTGCCGGACGCAGGCGAAATCCGGGCGGCCCAGGGCGCCCGCATTGCCCGCCTGAGTCAGGAAGTGCCGCAGAACTGTGAAGGCAAGGTGTTTGATCTGGTTGCGGATGGACTGGGCGCCCTCGCCGACTTGGTAAAAGAGTACCATACGGCCTGTGTGAGCCTGGCCGATGCGGGCGGGGATGCCGCCCTGAATCGCTTGTCGCGGGTTCAGCAGGAGATGGAATCTGCGGGCGGTTGGCAACTGGAACAGCAAGTAGAACAGATCATTTCGCGCATGAATCTGATACCGGACGCGGAGTTTTCCAGCTTGTCCGGCGGAATGAAGCGGCGTGTATTGCTTGCCAGGGCGTTGGCCGGAGTCCCGGATCTGTTGCTGCTGGATGAGCCAACCAATCATCTGGATATTGAATCCATCTCCTGGCTGGAGGAGTTTCTTCTGGGGTGGCGTGGCAGTTTGCTTTTCATCACCCACGACCGGGCATTTTTGCGCAGGCTGGCCACCCGGATTATCGAGCTGGACCGGGGCAGAATCAGCGACTGGCCGGGTGATTACGACAACTATCTGCGGCGCAAGGCAGAAATGGAAAATGCGGAAGCCAGGGAAAATGCCCGCTTTGACAAAAAGCTGGCCGAGGAAGAAGCATGGATCCGCCAGGGAATCAAGGCCAGGCGCAGCAGAAACGAGGGGCGGGTGCGCCAGCTGCAGGCCATGCGTGAAGCTGCCAGGCAAAGACGCAAAAAGCAGGGAACCGCCACCCTGGTAATGAACAAGGCGGAAATTTCCGGCAAGCTGGTGTGTGAAGCAAAAGATATCAGCTATGCCTGGGACGGCAAACCCATCGTTCGGGGTTTCAGCGGTACCATATTGCGTGGTGACCGGGTAGGCATCATCGGCCCGAACGGTTGCGGGAAATCCACCCTGATCAATTTGTTGCTGGGAAAACTGCAGCCGGATGAAGGCCGGATCAGAATGGGCAGCAAAGTGGACGTAGCGTATTTTGACCAACTGCGTGCACAGCTGGATGAGGAAGCCACAGTGATCGACAATGTGGCAGGAGGCAGTGATACGGTCACCATCAACGGGCGTTCGAAGCATATCATCGGCTATTTGCAGGATTTCCTGTTTCCACCGATGCGGGCGCGCCAGCCGGTAAAGACCCTCTCTGGGGGAGAGCGCAACCGCCTGCTGCTGGCCAGGCTTTTTGCCAAACCCGCAAACCTGCTGGTTCTGGATGAACCCACCAATGATCTGGATGTGGAAACCCTGGAATTGCTGGAAGAGCTGTTGCTGGATTTCAAGGGGACACTGTTGCTGGTGAGCCATGACCGGGTTTTTCTGGATAACGTGGTTACCAGCAGTCTGGTATTTGAAGGGAATGAGCGGGTACACAGCTATGTCGGGGGCTACAGTGACTGGCTGACA
>JALWMK010000035.1 GCA_027083925.1 Sedimenticola sp.
CAGCTGAATCATCAGCACCGTCAGCATGACCACGATGAAAAGCGGGAACCCGGCAGCAATGGACAAGTTGGCCCTGGCGCTTTCTTCCACCGAGCCGCCGGTTTCCAGGCGATAGCCCAGCGGCAGGCTCTCCTCGATGGACTTTAGCCGGGGCAGGATTTCTGCGGTCACCGTTGGCGCCTGTATATTGTTGTATATGTCTCCGCGAACGGTGATGGTGGGAACGCGGTTACGGTGCCAAATTACGCCTTCTTCCTGCGTGGTCTGAAGATGAGCGATCTGCCGCAGAGGAACGGTTTGTCCGTTGGCAGTTGGCACATTCAATGAGCGCAACAGTAAAATATCATCCATTTCATCTGTGCCCCGAATCTGAATGGGAATGATCTGGTCTTTTTCGCGGAACTCGCCAATGGTTGCGCCATTGATCATGCCATGCAGCAGTTGATTGATCGAGGTTTGAGTGATTCCCAGACCAAGCGCCTTGTCCTGATCGATCTTCAGCTGCAGGGATTTGCTCAGCTCATTCCAGTCATAGTTGATATTGCGCAGATGCGGGTTGGCGCGCATCGCAGCAGCAACCTGCCCGGCGATATCCCGCAGCACCCACAGATCATCGCCCGATACACGAAACTGCACGGGATAGCCCACTGGCGGGCCATTCTCCAGCCGAATCACACGGGCATGGATATGCGAAAACATGGCGCCATCCATATGCATAATCAGTTTGGCGCGCAAGGCTTCCCGATCCACAATGCTTTTGGTGGTGATAACAAACTGGGCAAAGCTGATATCCGGCAGCTGTTGATCCAGGGGCAGGTAAAAACGTGGCGACCCGTTACCCACATAGCTTACATAGTTTTCCACATGGGCAGTTTCCTTATCCAGGATTTGCTCCAGCTTCCTGACCTCGTTCTTTGTCGCCTGCAGGGAAGATCCTTCCGGCAGTTTCATGTCAACAATCAACTCCAGACGGGTTGCGTCCGGAAAGAACTGCTGCTGCACAAACTGAAACAGATAGATGGAGCTTCCAAAGGTGGTCAACGTAAGCAGGATGACCAGCACCGGGCGCGCAACACAAACAGAGATCAGCCCCCGAAACAACTGGTAAAACTTTTGCGCCAAACGATGTTGCATGCTGGATATGGAATGGAACACCCCCTTTTTTTCTCGCCCGGAAGGCTTTTCCTCGGGGATCAGATGGTAGCCAAGATACGGTACAACGATCACCGCCGCAAACCAGGACAGCACCAGTGCGATGGTTACCACCTGGAAAATGGAGCGGGTATACTCGCCAACGGTGGAATCAGCCGTGGCAATGGGTAGAAATCCGGCTGCAGTGACAATGGTTCCGGTAAGCATGGGGAAAGCTGTCGTCTTGTACACGAAACTGGCTGCCTTCATGCGGCTCCAGCCTTGTTCGAGCTTTACCGCCATCATTTCGATAGCGATAATGGCATCATCAACCAGCAGTCCCAGCGCCAGTATCAACGAGCCAAGGGAAATCTTGTGCAAGCCGATACCAAACAGATGCATACAGAAGAAAGTGGCAGCCAGCACCAGGGGAATGGAAAGTGCAATCACTGCTCCGGCACGCAGTCCCAAACTGAAAAAACTGACCGCCAGCACCACAAATACCGCTTCTGCAACCACCTGAAGAAACTCTCTAATGGAGCTTTTTACCGCACGGGGCTGGTCATTCACCCGGTTGAGCACCATACCCACGGGAAGCCTGTCCTCGATATGCGCCAGGGTGCTGTCCAGGCTTTTACCCAGCTTTATAATATCGCCGCCAGCACGCATGGAAACACCGATACCCAAAGCGGGTTTGCCCATAAAGCGCATGCTGTCATTTTCTGGGTCGGCATAGCCCTCCCGAATGGTGGCAACCTCACGCAAACGCACCACCCCACTGGAGGTAGGCACAGGCAGCCTGCGGATGTCGTCAATCGTTGCAAACCGGCCATTCGGGCGTACAAAAATCCGGTCATGAGCCGTATAGAAACTGCCTGCAGCCTGCATACTGTTTTGTGCATTCAGCACATTGACCAGCTCTTCCAGGCTAAAGCCCAGATTAGCCAGCTTTTGGTTGCTGATCTCGATATAAACACGCTCTTCCTGCTCGCCAATCATCAATATTTTGGCAACATCCGGCACCCGCAGCAGCTCTTTACGAATATCATCGGCAGCATCACGCAACTGCGCCATGCTGAATCCATCACCGGTCAGGGCAAAAATATTGCCAAAGGTTTCACCGAACTCATCATTGAATAGCGGCCCCAGCACCCCCCGGGGCAAGGTGTGGGCAATATCCCGCACCCGCTTGCGGATCTGATAGAACATTTCAGGAATGTCTTTTGACAGAGTGCTGTCTTCAGCGAGTACGAAAATACTGGCCTGTTCCGGACGGGAAAAGCTACGAACAATATCCACATGCGGTGATTCAAGAATGACTTTCTCGATACGATCAATCACCTGCTGTTCGATGTCAGTGGCGCTGGCTCCCGGCCAGGCAACCTGTACCAACATTACCTTGAACGTGAAGGGCGGGTCTTCTGATTGTCCCAGTTTGTTGTAGCCATAGACGCCAAAAGCCACCGTCAGCACAATGAGATACAAAACCAGGCTTTGGTGCCTCAAGGCCCATTCCGAGAGATTGAAGGACTTCATTCCCCAGGCCTGACTGCAGTCTGGTCTTTGAGTGAAACGGCATGATGTGCTTTCCCGGTGTAGGGAACAGGCTGAACAGCCTGACCGGGATGCAGGTGATTCACACCAACCGCCACCACGGCAAGCCCTTCCTCCAGCCCTGAAACCAGTATGCCGTTTTCCAGATACCGTTCCAGCCTGATCTTCCGGAGTTGCACTGTATTGTCTTTCTCGATCAGCCACACCGCCGGCTGTTTGTTGTCCTGAAACAAGGCGGTGGCAGGCAGCCAGACAAGCCGGTTGGGCACATCAGTCACAAGGAAAGCGGTTGCGGTCATGCCCAGTTTCAGCGCTGGATATGGGGTCAGCAGGCTGATCTTGACAAGCCAGGTACGGTTTTTATCTGCAGCGGGGGCGATATCACGAATCCTTCCTGACAGAGCTTTGCTTTCATCTGCCCACAGCGAAATCTCGACAGGCTGATTCGGCTCCAGCGTCGGCACAACCTGTTCACCAACATGGATGCGAACCTCATACTCTCCTTCATGCGCCAACCTGAACACAGCCTGCCCGGCGGCAACAACCTGTCCGGCCTCGATACTGACTTGAGTAATAACACCATTATTGGTGGCTTTCAGTGTTCCGTAGCTCGACTGGTTTTGCGCAATCCCTACCTGGGTCTTGACCGCATTCACCTTTGATCTGGCCGTGTTGAAGCGATTGCTTGCAACATCCAGCGCTGCCTGGCTGACAAACTTTTTCTCGAATAAATTCTGTACCCGTTTGAGTTCATTGCGTGCTGTGGTCAAATCCGCTTGGGCAGCACGCAGGTTTGCCCTGGCATTGTCGATATTCAGCTGCAAATCACTGGCATCAATACGCGCCAGATCCTGATTGGCAACAACACGATCTCCCAGTTCAACATCACGACTGATCACCTTGCCATTTAGCCGAAAAGCAAGGGCGCTTTCATAACGGGCAGCCACTTGCCCGGAATAGGACAAGGGCTCGGGAATCTGTACTTTGCTTACCACCCAGACCTGCACCGGCCGAATCGGTTTTTCTTCAACTTCAGCCTCATTGCATGCACTCAAGGCAAAGAGTGCGGACAGGACAAACAACCATTTGGCCGTTCTCACGATTGCACCCCTGGTGGTCGCCCTTCCTGGGTGAATGCACCAAACCAGAGTGCGTTCAAGGCGGTTTCCAACATCTCGAAATAATCCTCTGTGCAGGCCATACTGTGATCTTGTTCCCTGAGCTTTGTTTTGACGGGCGTGGTGCGGAGCAGCTGCCACAACCCCAGCAGAAGCGCATAGCTTTGCAGCATCAACGCCGCCGTGAGCTGGGGAAAATGAGCTTGCAGCGCATCGACGACATCTAGCAGCTGTTGATCAACACGTTCCTGAAACGCAAGCCCAGCCTCCATGGGGATCTGCCGCTCCATCATGCCATGAGTGTAGGAAGCCAACGGCAAAAAGGCGGGGGTATCCTTGATGAAATCCATGACAAGATGAATCATGTTATCTGTATCCATGGAATTCACTCGTCTGGCATGCAGCACAACCCGTGAGAAAAGCTCACTGACGTGACGCTCATGCAATGCAAGAAACAGCTCTTCCTTGCCAGGAAAATATAAATACAAAGTACCTTTCGCAACCCTGGCAGTCTGGGCAACAGCATCCATACTGACAACGCCGTTGTGGTTTTCCAGCCATAGCTGCTCTGCGGTATCAAGAATGGCTTCGCGTTTCTGGTACTTGTCTTCTTTATTGATTGCGCGTGTACTGCCCATCATGCACCACCAACTGACCAATAGTCAGTTAAATATAAATGACCAGAAGTCAGTTGTCCAGGCTGAAGAATTTACAATGGGCAACTCCCGCATTCTTTGGTAGATTTATTGCTCTATTCTCAGTTGGTGGAGAAATCATGGGCATAGAAAACATCATGAGCAAAGCCGTAGTCATTAACCCGGCCACCAAGTATGTCGTCCTCAGTGCTTCAAACAGGACGCGTATCAAGGCGCGGCTTGCAGGCAATGGCAAGCCCTTGTCAAAAGCCGCAACACCGGTACGCGTCCTGTTTGAAGCACCTGACCAATTGATAATGTTAAGAAAGGCCGCCCTGTCTGCGCGGGTGGGCTGCGTTATCAACACTTGCTGTAGAATGACTACAGCGACGTATTGATGCCTTGCCACCAGCGCAGACAGGGCGGCTGAGGACGACATACTTGGTGGCCGGGTTAATAAGCGTCGAAACGGATGATTCCCTCAAGGTAATCAAGGAAATTTTCGAAAACGCCCGCTTCCATCATCTACTCGTAGTCAATGCGGAAAAGCTGGTGGGGGTGATCTCAGACAGAGACCTGCACAAGGCCCTGAACCCCAATATCGGCACCGTTACCGAAACCCTAAGGGACAAGGCTGTACTCAACAAGAAAGCACACCAAATAATGACCAGAGAACCCACCACCCTGCCCATGGATGCAGACTTAAGGGCACCTCTATTAATTCTGTTTGAGCAGATTCGTGCATGAGGACAGTGAGAACAAGGCGAAGATCGTAGCAAATAGCAGGCTATTTGCAAGATTTTCAACAAGCAAACAATCTCCTGCATACCCGTTGTCGATGATAAATTCAAACCTGTGGGAATCATCAGCTGGAGAGACATATTAAGGAACCTTTGAACAAGTCATGAATGCACTTACAAGCAAGGTATTGGGCGAACTGTTCAGCCACGGTTCCAGATGGCTATCCAACCTCCATCGCGCAAAAACAGAAAGAAAGCGGGAGTCGGTTCGGGCACTACGGCAGGTTATAACCGCATCCAGAGAAACTGCGGTTTACATTCGCCAGCTCAACGACAACGGAGGCCACGATCACACAATTGAAAGGCGCCTGTCACTGCTCTGGACAGAGCTGGGCTTTGCCCTTGAAGATCTCGGCATCCCGAAACTGGCAAAGCGCTGCCAGATCAAGGGAAAACACTGGGCCAACCCAAAACATTATGATCAGGCTTTTCTGGAAAAATCAGACACCAGCCTTGAAAAGATGGAGCGATTGGCGCTGACAATACTGGCGGAAATCAACCACCACCAATAACCCCGCAACCCTTGCTGCTCTCTGTAAAATGACATACAAGATTGAAGAAATATGGCCGGAACATGACCGGGATATCTGCCGAATCATAAAAAGCGTTGGCGCGGAATATGCTGCGGCCGGGGACGGTTTCGGTCCCGCAGATGAAGAAACTCTCTGCATGAGCAGGCACTACAGCCGCAAAAACAACAGCATTTATCTGGTCGCTACCCGGGATGATCGGGCTGTCGGAGGTGGCGGCATTGCTGCGTTTAACGGCAGCAATGCTATCTGTGAGTTGCGCAAGCTGTTTCTGTTACCGGAAAACCGAGGCCAGGGGCTTGGGGAGGCGCTGGCCCTGAAATGCCTCGCCCACGCGAAAGACATGGGCTATAGGGCACCTCTATTAATTCATGATTGGCATCTACGCACATGAGGGCAGCGATAACTTCGTTGAAAATCTTGCAAATA